>NZ_SSXB01000004.1:0-88143 GCF_021698995.1 Blastococcus sp. KM273129
GACCCGACCACCGCGCTGCACCCCACGGCCGGACGCTGAAGCACCCGGCCCGATGCCCCCTGCCCGCTACAGCTCTTGACTGGCGAGGCGAAAGCTAGGGCGCGTTCTTCCGCGTCGGGTCGCTGTCGCCCTTCTCCGGCTCTGCCTTGGCCGGCAGCGTGTCCGCCTTCACCGCGTCGCGCTCACCCATCGGCACCGGCTCGCCGTCGGTGGTGTCCAGGCCCGTCTGGTGCTCGGCCTCGGAGTTGATCTCGGCGCCGAGGAGCACCAGGTAGCAGGTGAGGTACAGCCACAGCATCAGCACGATGACGCCGGCGATCGCCCCGTAGGTGGCGTCGTAGGAGCCGAAGTTGTTGACGTAGAAGGTGAAGCCGAGGCTGACCAGCGCCCAGACGACGGTGACGACGACCGAGCCGAGGCTGACCCAGCGGAACTTCGGTGAGTCCCGGTCCGGGGCGACCCGGTAGAGCACCGCGAGCGACCCCGCGACGACCAGGAGCAGCGCCACCCACCGCGCGATCTCGAGCAGCACGGTGCCCACCGCGCCCAGCGGCAGCAGGTCGATGACGATCGGCAGCACGGCGACCAGGCCGATGGTCAGCACGACGAACACGATGGCGCCGAGGGTGAGGGCCAGGGAGAGCGCCCGGAGCTTCACGAAGTTCCGGGTCTCGACCTCGTCGTAGGCGATGTTGACGGCCTTGACCAGGTTGTTCACGCCCCCGGACGCGCTCCAGAGCGCAGCGAGGATCGAGAGGACCAGGCTGAGGGTGAGCGCCCCGCCGGCGTTCTCGGTGATGGCGGTGACCTGGTCCTCGATCAGCCCCTGCGCGGTCTCGGGCAGGCCGGCGGTGAACTCCTCGACCTGCGCGGCGGCCTGCTCGGGGGAGGCGACGAGGCCGTAGATCGAGATCAGCGCCAGCAGCGCCGGGAAGATCGCCAGGAACCCGAAGAACGCCACCCCGCCGGCGATGATCGGCATGTTGTCGGCGTTGTTCTCCGCCCACGCCCGCTTGAGCACCTGCTTCCAGCCACCGGCCGGGATCTGCAGCGGGTTCGCGGCACGGATGCCCGGCAGCTGCTCGGGGGCGGGTGCGTCCGGGGGGAGCCGGTGGGGGTCCCGCTCGGGACCGTCCCCGTCCCCGGCCGCGGCCCGGGCCGCGGCCGCGCGCCGGGCCGCCTTCTCCTCGACGCGCTGCCGGATCCGGTCGACGGCGCTCTCGCGGGGGCGGGTGCCGGTCACTGCGTCTCCCTGGTGCTGGGCCGTCGTCCGGCCATGGTCGGTGGGGCGGCCGGTGGCCGGGACGGCGGTCCCGGCCACCGGGGGCGTCAGTCGCCCGGCCAGGCCCCGGTGAGCTTGGTGAAGCCCTGCGCGCCGAGGCGGTCGATGGTCGCCTTGGTGGCCGCGAAGATCGCGCCCTGCAGCGCCGCGGAGACGACGATCTCCCACATCGGGTACTCGGTCTGGAGCGCATCGGGCGCGTCGTCCTCGCCGCTGATGCGCTTCCACACCTGCTTGAAGACCGCCCCGGACACCGCGCCCGCGAGCACACCCGCCGCGAGGCCGATGGGCCGGTAGGCGAGCTTGGCTCCCTTGCTCAACGCTTCCTCCTCCTGCTGCGCCGGGCCTTCTTCTCGGCCCGCATCGTGGATGTCCGGACGTCCTTCGCCGCCTTCTGCGCCGCCTTCCGCCGGGCGGCGAGCTCCTTGCGCGCCCGCTTGGCCTCGCGCTTGCGGCCGACCCGCGCCCCGACGATCAGCTCCTCGGTGCTGGCCAGGCGCCGGGCCCGCCGCCGGCGCCACAGCAGCAGCCCGACCAGGCCGGCCAGCGCGGCACCCGCGCCGGCGAACACCGGCGGGCTCTCGCGGTAGGTCTCCACGGCGGTGTCCTTGGCGCGGGCGGCGCTCTCCTTGGCCCGGGCGGGGACGTCGAGCCGCTGGCTCAGCTCGTCGACGGTGCTCGCGAGCTGGTCGCGGGTCTCCTCGATCTCGGCCCGGATGGCGTCGGGGTCGGTGGGGCCGCCCGAGGCCTGGCCGTCGTCCTTCGGCGTGCTCACCGGCGCGCACTCTCCTTCACGGTCGCGATGTCGGTCCTGACACCGGCCAGCGCCTCCTGCGGCACCGGCGGTGCGCCCTGCTGCACGTCCTTCTTGCCGACGAGGGCGAGGACGCCCGCGACGGCGAAGAGGACGACGGTGACGATCAGCGCCGACAGCCACGCCGGCATCACCAGCGCCAGGGCGAGGATGACGGTGGTGATCAGGGTGGCCAACCCGAAGAAGGCGACCAGCCCGGCGGCGCCGAACAGCCCGGCCCCCACCCCCAGCTTCTTCGCCTTCTGGGTCACCTCGGCCTGGGCGAGGCGGGCCTCGTCCCGGACCAGCGTGCTGATCTGCTCGGTGAGCCGGCTGATCAGCTCGCCGGTGGATGCGTTCTCGGGCTCGGCGCCGACGGCTGCGCGGGTCGCGCCCGCCGTGGCGTCGGGGCGGGGTGTGCTCATCGGTCCTCCGGGTGGACGGCGTCGATGCACCTCCATGCCCCCTGCGGACGGGCCGTAACCGACGTGGCGATCACAGCTGGGGACGACGGGCCCGGCGCGCCCCACGCCGCTAGCCTGCCCGCATGAGCTGGCACTGGCGCCTCGAGGACCCGTCCGGATCGACGCTGGACCCCGCCGCGGTGGGGGTCGAGGTGCCGGCGCACGACAACCAGGGCGACGCGGAGTCCTGGCTCGGCGAGAACTGGCGTGAGCTGCTCGACCGCGGCGTCGCCACGGTGAGCCTCTTCGACGGCGACCGGAAGGCCTACGGCCCCATGGGGCTCGCCGCCACCTGACCCTCCACTGGAGGTCGAGGGTCAGGTGGCGGGGGTCGTCAGCCGCGGGCCGTCTTCGAGGGGTTGCGCTCGATGACGTCACCGAGGACCTCGTCGATCCGGGCCAGGACCTCCGCGTCGAGCCGCACGCCGGCCGCCGCCACGTTGTCGTGCACCTGCTCGGGCCGGGTGGCGCCGATGATCGCCGCCGCCACGTTCGGGTTCTGCAGCACCCAGGCGAGCGCCAGCTGGGCCATCGAGAGGCCCAGGTCGCCGGCGATCGGGCGGAGGTCCTGCACGCGGGCCAGCAGGTCGTCGCGCATGAACCGCTGCATCGACTGGCCGGCCTCGGCGTGGCCGGCGCGGCTGCCGGCCGGCGGCTGCTCACCCGGCCGGTACTTGCCGGTGAGGACCCCCTGGGCCAGCGGCGACCAGACGATCTGGGACAGCCCTTCGCGCTCCGAGGTCGGCACGACCTCGGGCTCGATGACCCGCCACAGCATCGAGTACTGCGGCTGGTTGCTGATCAGGTGGATGCCGAGCTCGCGGGCCAGCGCGGCACCGGCGGCGATCTGCTCGGCGTTCCACTCCGACACCCCGATGTAGAGGGCCTTGCCCGAGCGGACGAGGTCCGCGAACGCGGTCATCGTCTCCTCGAGCGGCACGGTCGGGTCGTAGCGGTGGGCCTGGTACAGGTCGACGTAGTCGGTCCGCAGCCGGCGCAGCGAGGCGTGGCAGCTCTCGATGACGTGCTTGCGGCCCAGCCCGCGGTCGTTGCGGCCCGGCCCCGTGGGCCAGTACACCTTCGTGAAGAGCTCGATCGACTCGCGGCGGTGGCCGGCGAGCGCCTCGCCCAGCACCGTCTCGGCGCGGGTGCCGGCGTAGACGTCGGCGGTGTCGAAGGTGGTGATGCCGGCGTCGAGGGCGGCGCGGACGCAGGCGTGCGCGGCCTCCTCCTCGACCTGGCCACCGTGGGTCAGCCAGTTGCCGTACGCGATCTCGGAGATGGTCAGGCCGGAGCGGCCGAGGCGTCTGAATTCCACGGAGGGCGACGTTATGCGCCCGGGCGGAGCGTCGCCTGCCCGGGCCGGGCCTCGACGGTCGCGCCGTCGGGGACCAGCCGTGCGCCCAGCCCGGCGAGGCGCTCGGCCAGCACCGCGGCCGGCGGGTTGTGGTGCCCCAGGTGGACGGCGACGACATCGGTGCCACCGGTGACCGCTCCGGCGGTGCGCAGCCGCGCCAGCTGGTCGGGGAAGGTGTGCAGGTCCAGGTGGCCGGTGTCGTGGTCGGTCACGTCGCCGAAGGTCTCCTCCAGCAGCACGACGTCGTAGGCGGCGCCGCGGGCCGCCTCGACGGTGCGCGCGGGCAGCGGGCCGGTGTCGGTGGCGTAGAGCAGCCGGGCGCCGTCGGGCCCGGTCACGTCGTAGAGGACCGTCGGCACCTCGTGCTCGGCGGCGAGGGCGCGGATGCGGTACCCCGCGCGGTGCAGCGTCCCGCCGGGCTCGACGGCGACGAGGTCGACCGGGTCGTCGGGGCCGAGCCACGGGCGCAGCATGGTCGGCACGGGGGAGGGGCCGACGACCGTGAGCGGCTGGGTGCGCCGCACCCACTGCCGGGCGAGCAGCGCCAGCGGCGCGCAGTGGTCGGCGTGGTCGTGGGTGACCAGGACGGTGTGCACGCCGGCGAGGGAGATGCCGTCCGGCGGTGGCGCCGGGGCCAGGTCGAGCAGCAGCGTGCCGTCGACCAGGGCGGACGTCGGCCGGCGCAGCTCGCCGCGGCGCCGGGAGTCGGCGCAGGACCCGCAGGTGCACCACGGGTTGGGCCAGCCGTCGGCGGCACCGGTGCCGAGGAGGGTGACGCGCACGGCCGCGCCGCGGTGGTTACCGGCGCCGGATCAGACGTCGGCGCCCAGCGGCACCTCGGGCTTCGGGAAACGCCAGCGGCGGATCATGGTCGACCGGCTGATGCCGTACCAGACCAGGCCCTTCATCTTGTGCTGCCCGTCGGGGAACCGGGTGCGGACGGCGCTCTTGATCTTCCGGCCCAGCACGACCGAGTCCATGATCAGCAGCAGGAAGAAGCCCAGCAGCAGGAAGCTCGTGTAGCTCTTCACGGCCATGCTGGGCACGAAGGTACCGACCAGGGCGACGCCGGCGATGGCCAGGAAGAAGCTGCCGACGTTGCGGCGGCTGTCGACGATGTCGCGCACGAGCTTGCGCTCGGGTCCGCGGTCGCGGGCGGGCAGGTAGTCGCCGTCACCGCGGGCGATGCCCTGGCGCGACTCCGCGCGGCGCAGCGCCTGCTGCTCGCGCATGCGCTTGTAGGCCTCCTTGCGCGTGGTGGGCGGCGGCGGGGGAGGGCCCGGGCGCCGGCCCTGCGCCTCGCTCCGCCGCGGCGTCGGCCGGCCCTTGCCGCCGCTCTTGACCAGCTGCGCGGTCAGCTCGCCGTCCTCGGGGGAGGCGGCGGTCGTCTCGGCGGTGTCACGGCGGCCGGGCAGGCGGAGCTTCACGACCGGTGAGTCTACGTGTGTGAGCAACGAGGCCCCGGAGTTCGCACGGGGAGCCGTACAGTGGACGCACGGGAAGAGGAGCCGTTCCGGCGGCGTTGGTCCGTCACGGAACGCGCGTGCGCGGACACCTCGGAGGGAGAGGACAGGAATATGACGGTGCAGGACACCGCGGCCACCGGCGTCGTGCTCAGCGACCCCGCGGCCGCCAAGGTCAAGGCTCTGCTGGACCAGGAGGGTCGTGACGACCTGCGGCTGCGCATCGCCGTCCAGCCCGGTGGTTGCTCCGGCCTGCGGTACCAGCTGTTCTTCGACGAGCGGTTCCTCGACGGCGACCAGACCTACGACTTCGGCGGGGTCGAGGTCATCGTCGACCGGATGAGCGGCCCCTACCTCGGCGGCGCGGTCATCGACTTCGTCGACAGCATCGAGAAGCAGGGCTTCACGATCGACAACCCCAACGCGCAGGGCTCCTGCGCGTGCGGTGACTCCTTCAACTGAGCCGCCCGAACGACCGAGGCCCGGTTC
Source organism: Blastococcus sp. KM273129 (assembly GCF_021698995.1). NCBI lineage: Bacteria > Bacillati > Actinomycetota > Actinomycetes > Geodermatophilales > Geodermatophilaceae > Blastococcus > Blastococcus sp. KM273129. The sequence continues at coordinate 5,849 of NZ_SSXB01000004.1, forward strand.
CCTCGCGGGGGGACCGGGCCTCGTCGTCTCACAACCGGACGGGGTAGACCGTCTCCGGGATGTCCGGCTTGATCCGCTGCTCGACGAAGATGCCGTGCCACACCATGAACACCAGCAGCGTCCACAGCTTGCGGGAGTGGTCGACGGGGGAGCCGGCCCGCTGGTTCTGCCGGTGCGCGGTGAGCATGGCCAGCACCTGCTGCTTGTCCAGCCACTCCTCGGTGCGGCTGTCCTCGATGGTCTGCCGGGCCCAGTCGTGGAGGTCCTCGGCCAGCCAGTGGCGGGTGGGCACCGGGAAGCCGAGCTTGCGGCGGTTCAGCACGTGCGGCGGCACGATCTGCTCGAGGGCGCGCCGCAGGGCGAACTTCGTCGTCTCCCTGGTCACCCGCTGCTCGACCGGGATGGTGGAGGCGACCCGGAACACCTCGGGGTCGAGGAAGGGGACGCGCAGCTCCAGGGAGTTGGCCATCGTCATCTTGTCGGCCTTGACCAGGATGTCGCCGCGGAGCCAGGTGAACAGGTCGACGTACTGCATGGCGGTCACGTCGTCGTAGCCGGCCGCGCGGGTGCGCTCGTAGAGCTCGCGGGTGACGGCGACGTGCGACAGGTCCGGGTCGCGCTTCTCGAGGAAGGTCAGCTCGTCGTCCCGGAAGATGCGCGCGTTGCCGTAGTAGCGCTGCTCCAGGGGGATGGAGCCGCGTCGCAGCAGGTCCTTCCCGCGCAGGCCGTCGGGGAGCCTGGTCGACAGCGCGCCGAGGGCGCGGCGGATGCCGCCGGGCAGCTTGTCGAAGGCGGCCAGGGACAGCGGCTCCCGGTAGATGTTGTAGCCGCCGAACAGCTCGTCGGCGCCTTCGCCGGAGAGCACCACCTTGACGTGCTTGCGCGCCTCGCGGGCCACGAAGTACAGCGGCACGAGCGCAGGGTCGGCGACCGGGTCGTCGAGGTACCAGACGACGAGCGGGATCGACTCCGCGAACTCCTCCGGGGTCACCACCTTGGTGATGTGCTCGACGCCGATCGCGGCCGCCGACTCCGCGGCGACGTCGATCTCGGAGAAGCCCTGCCGCTCGAAGCCGACGGTGAAGGTCATGAGATCGGGGTTGTAGCGCTTGGCGAGGGCCGCGATGGCGGTGGAGTCGATGCCGCCGGAGAGGAAGGAGCCGACGGTGACGTCGGCCCGCATGTGCACCCGCACGGAGTCGTCGAGCACCTCGGCGATCCGGTCGTACAGCTCCTGCTGCTCGTCCTTGGCGACCGGCCGGATCGGGAAGGTCGGGTGGAAGTAGCGCTCGGTGGACAGCTCGCCGTCGACCACCCGGAAACGGGTGCCGCTCTCGATGCGCCGGACGCCCCGGTGCAGCGTGGCCGGCTCCGGCACGTACTGGAGCGTCAGGTAGTGCTGCAGCGAGGCCGGGTCGACGCCGCCTGCCGCGGTGCTCCCGCCCAGCAGCTCCAGCAGTGCCTTCTTCTCGGAGGAGAAGGCGATGGCACCGTCGGCCAGGCGGGTGGTGAACAGCGGCTTGATCCCGAAGGGGTCGCGGGCGCCGAACACGGTGCGCGTCCCGCTGTCCCAGATGACGAAGGCGAACATGCCCCGGAGCCGGTCGACCACCTCCTCGCCCCACAGGTGGTAGCCGGCGACGATCGCCTCCGTGTCGCCCTCGGTCGCGAACGTCGCGCCGGCGGCCGCGAGCTCCTCGCGCAGCTCCACGTAGTTGTAGATCTCGCCGTTGAAGACGATCCGGTAGCGGCCGTCGGCGTACGGCATCGGCTGGTGGCTGTGCTCGATGTCGATGAAGGCCAGGCGGTTGAAGCCGTAGACGACACGGTCGTCGTGCCAGACCTCGTTCTCGTCGGGGCCGCGGTGCCGCAGGCAGTGCAGCGCGTCACGGACGTCGGAGACCACGTCGTCGGTCACCCGGGGGGCGTCGGTCGAGAAGTAGGCGAGCAGGCCACACATGGGGCGGGAGAACTCCGGAGGTCGGGGGTGGCCGGGGAGGTCAGACGCGTTCGCCGGCGCGGGTCTTCGCGGTGGCCTTGCGCTCGGCGTAGAAGGAGAGCACGGGCACGGTCCCGGCGAGGAGCGTGAGCACCGTCCCCTTGGGCGTCCACCGCGCGCGCAGGGCGAGGTCCACCGTCGCGATGAAGAAGAGCGCGTACAGCCACCCGTGCGCGGTGCCCAGCACCGTCGACGGGCCCGGGATGCCGGCGAGGTGGTTGAGCGGCACCGCGACGAAGATGAGCAGGATCAGCAGGACGCCGACCACGTTCGCCATGACCCGGTACCGCTGCAGGGCGGCGCCCACCCCGCGGTCGTCGCCCCGGCCGGTGGGGGTGGCGGTCCGTTCAGCGGCCATCGGTGCTCCGTTGTCCCAGGGCCCGCTCGTTGAGCTCGGCGAGGTAGGCGTTGTAGGCGGCGAGCTCGGGGTCGCCGGTCGTGTCGATGCGCGGCCGCTGGTACAGCACCACCGCGTTGCCCGGCTGGTCCTCGTCGGGGGAGCGGTGCAGCTCGTCCCGCACCATCCGGGAGTAGAACCACAGCCCCATGACGCCGTAGAGCGGCCACTGCAGGGCGTAGCTCCAGTTCACCGCGCCGCCGCCGGCCTCCGCCTTCGACAGCTGCCAGTGGCCCAGGAAGAGGGTGGCGACGAACAAGGCCGCCACGAGCAGGTGCAGCAGCACCCACCTCGGGGTCAGCAGCCGGGAGAACACGGCACCGACTCTAACCGCCCGGCGCGTACCGGCGGCCGGTACGGCGGGCGTGCGCGTCGGGCGGTGGGGCAGGTCACGGGCCGGCGTCGGCCACCCCGGCCCGCCCGGTCCGGCACCAGCGCGCCCCCGCGGCTGCGACCCGCCCGGACGTCTCCGGTGGTCGGCCCCTGAGGCGGGTCGGCTAGTCTCGGCCCACACTGGGTCCGGCGTGGATGTGCTGTGCCGCGAACCGGTGGGGATCCGATGCAACGACCGCCCGGAGGCCGGGTGGAGGACGAGGAGGCAGCGAGCAGTGGCTCGAGGCAGCAGGCTCGCGCGGCTGGCCGCGCTCGGTCTCCTGGGGGGACTCACCCTCACCGGATGCGAGCTCGGCGAGGCCAGCTGGTGGGAGGAGAACTTCGTCCGGTGGGGGTGGCCGGAGGGCGTCACCGATGAGGCCGAGGCCATGCGGAACCTCTGGATCGGCTCCACCTACGCGGCGTTGATCATCGGTGCGGCGGTCTGGGCGCTCATCGCCTGGACCGTGATCCGCCACCGGAAGAAGAGTGACGAGCTGCCCCGGCAGACGGCGTACAACCTGCCGTTGGAGATCGTCTACACGATCCTGCCGTTCATCATCATCGCCGGGCTCTTCTTCTTCACGGTCAACACCCAGAACCAGGTGCGGGACCTCAGCGACGACCCGGACGAGGTCATCGCCGTCAACGCCTTCAAGTGGAACTGGCAGTTCGTGTACACCGACACCGCCGGCCCCGACGGGGAGCCGGTCGACACCGTGGGCACGAGCACCGAGATCCCGATCCTCGTCGTGCCGACCGACCGCACCGTCCGGTTCAACCTGGCGTCCGCGGACGTGATCCACTCGTTCTGGGTGCCGGAGTTCCTCTTCAAGCTCGACGTGATCCCGGGCAACGAGAACGGCCGGGACAACGTCTTCGACGTGACCGTCCGCGAGGAGGGCGCCTACGTCGGTCGCTGCGCCGAGCTGTGCGGCACGTACCACGCGTACATGAACTTCGAGGTCCGAGCGGTCTCGGGTGACGACTACGACGACTACCTGGCCGCCCGCGAGTCCGGGCTGGGCACGTTCGAGGCGCTCGAGGAGATCGGGCAGGAGGGCGTGGCCGGCACCACGACGCCGCTGGACCTCGTCCTGGACAAGGTCGAGGACCTTCAGCAGACCGGTGGCTGAGGTCCCCGCTCCCGGTAACCGGTTCCCCCACATGCTCGAGGAGGCACGGCCGTGAAGGTCGAGGCACTGATCTTCAATCTCATCGCGGTGTTCTGCTTCGTCTGCGCGATCGTGTACGGCGTCTGGGCCCGGGAGCCCATCGGCACCACGGCGCTGACGCTCTCGGGCGGGCTCACCATCCTGATCGGCGGCTTCTTCTGGTTCGTCTCCCGCCGGATCGACCTCCGTCCCGAGGACCGCAAGGACGCCGAGATCGCCGACGGCGCCGGTGAGCTGGGCTTCTTCAGCCCGGCCAGCTACTGGCCGTTCACCCTGGCGCTGTCCGCCGGGCTGATGGGTCTGGGCGTGGCCTTCTGGTACTACTGGCTCATGCTCATGGCGGCGGTCGCCATCCTGGTCGCTGTCGGCGGTCTGCTGTTCGAGTACTACGTGGGGCAGAACGCGCAGCAGAGCTGAGCGCCCCGCACCACGGCTCCGGATCGACGAGAGGCCCCCTCCACCCGCGGGTGGAGGGGGCCTCTCGTCGTCTCGAAGCCGGCCGCCGGCGCGGCCGCGACCTCCCGCCGGGTTGCCAGCACTGCTGGGGCGGACCGGGGCCGCGGCCGGTGGTCCTGCCGGGCGGGGTGGGCGCACCGGTGCGGGGCAACCGCCCTGGGGCAGGGGGACCGCAGGCGAGCAGCGGGCCGTGGAGCGCACCTGGCCGTGCGCGGCGCTCCACCGGCGGGTGTGCGGTGCATCGCCTCGCCCTCGCCACGGCACGGAGGGGCCGGGCGAGGGGACGGGCGCCCTCGATGGGCGTGCGCCGGGGTTCGGTGGCGTCACCCGGCCGAGGCGGTGGAGCGTCCAGGCGCCGGCGAGCCGGCCGGCACGGCATCCGTCGTAGTCGGTGCCCCGGTCGAGTCGCCGACCGGGTGGAGCCGCTGACCCGGTCGAGCCGCTGACCCGGTCGAGCCGCTGACCCGGTCCAGCCGGCACGGGCGCGCCAGGGGTCCCTACGCCCCGCGAGCGGCCGTGGCGCCGCAGAGCCGAGCACAGGGAGCGCCCGGAGGCGTTCCCGAGCGGCTGCGCCTGCCGTCCGCGCTCCGCAGCCGCTGGTGCCGCGGCCGCGCCCAGACGGGGTGGAGCCGGCCCGGACGCCGGGCCCGCTCGCCGGCCCGGCTGCGGGCGTACGGGACCCGGACCAGCAGAAGGGCCCCGGTGGAAACTCCACCGGGGCCCTTCTCGCGGGTGTCGATCAGTCGCGCGGATCCTGCGGGCGACCACCGTCGGAGGGACGGCCACCCTCGGAGGGGCGACCCGAGCTCGTCAGCTCCCGCTCCGATTCGCCGGCGGAGAGTCCGCGGCCCTCGGCACGTTGCTCGATCTCGACCGCGGTCGGCTCCTCCACGGGGGAGAAGAAGCCGCGGACAGCGCGCCGCGCGGCACCCACCTGGTTCATCTTCTTGGGCACCGGAGCACCGCCGTAGGCGAGCTGGCCGTGACCGTGGGCGTCCACCGGACCGATCGGCTGGTGGACCTCGATGAACTCACCGTGGGGCAGACGGCGGATGACGCCGGTCTCGATGCCGTGCTCGAGCACCTCCCGGTCGTGCTGCTGCAGACCGAGGCAGATGCGGTAGGTGATCACGTAGACGATCGGCGGGAGGAGGACCATCCCGATGCGGCCGGCCCAGGTCATCGCGTTCAGGCTGATGTCGAACTTGTCGGCGACCACGTCGTTGCCACCGGAGATCAGCAGCACCACGTAGAAGGCGATCGACATCATGCCCAGCGAGGTGCGGACGGGGACGTCGCGGGGACGCTGGAGCAGGTGGTGCGACGCGGTGTCGCCGGTCAGCTTCCGCTCGATCATCGGGTAGAAGAGCAGCAGCGTGAAGACGATGCCCGGCAGGACCGCGGTCGGCCAGAACAGCGCGGGGATCGTGTAGTCGCCCGGCAGGTTGATGTCCCACGCCGGGAAGAGCCGCGAGGAACCGTCCAGCCACATGATGTACCAGTCGGGCTGGGAGGCGGCCGAGACCTGGGCCGGGTTGTACGGGCCCCACAGCCAGACCGGGTTGATCTGCACCAGGCCGCCCAGCGCGGCGCACGCCCCGAACACCACGAACAGCAGACCGGTCGCCTTGCCCGCGAAGGTCGGGAAGAGGCGGTTGCCGACCACGTTGTGCTCGGTGCGGCCCGGGCCGGGGAACTGGGTGTGCTTCTGCTTGACCAGGATCAGCAGGTGGACCGCGATCAGCGCCAGCAGGATCGCCGGGATGAGCAGCACGTGGGCGATGTAGAGCCGGCCGATGATCAGCTCACCGATGTAGTCCCCGCCGAAGACGGCCCAGTGCACCCAGGTGCCCACGACCGGGATGGCCAGGATGATCGCCGACATGATCCGGAGACCCGTGCCGGAGAGCAGGTCGTCGGGGAGGGAGTAGCCGGAGAAGCCCTCGAGCAGCGCCAGGATCAGGATCACGACGCCGATCAGCCAGTTGCTCTCCCGCGGGCGGCGGAACGCGCCCGTGAAGAAGATGCGCAGCAGGTGCACGACGATCGCCGCCACGAACATCAGCGCCGCCCAGTGGTGCAGCTGGCGCATGAAGAGACCACCGCGGACGTCGAACGACAGGTCCAGGGTGGAGGCGTAGGCGATCGACATGTCGATGCCGCGCAGCGGGTCGTAGGACCCGTCGTACGTCACCTCGGTCATCGAGGCCTGGTAGAAGAACGTCAGGTAGGTGCCCGACAGCAGCAGGATGATGAAGCAGTAGAGCGCGATCTCCCCGAGCAGGAACGACCAGTGGTCGGGGAAGACCTTGTTGAGGGTCCGCCGGAGAGGTCCGGCGACGACGAGGCGGTCGTCGATCTCGAGGCCGGCCTTGCCGAGCCTCGTGGTCGGGGCCCCCGGCGCCGTGGCGGTGCGAGCTGCCATCAGATGCGCTCCCGGTTCCAGTAGGTGGGGCCGACCGCCTCAGGGTAGTCGCTGCGGGCGACGAAGAATCCCTCGTCGTCAACCGTGATGGGCAGCTGCGGCAGTGATCGGGTGGCGGGGCCGAAGACCGGCTTCGCGCCCTGGGTGACGTCGAACATCGACTGGTGGCAGGGGCACAGGATGCGGCTGGTCTCCTGCTCGTACAGCGACACCGGGCAGCCGGCGTGCGTGCAGATCTTCGAGTAGGCGACGTAGTCGCCGTAGCCGTAGTCCTCGCTGCCCTCGCGGGGGCGGAGCGACTCGATCTGCTCGGGGCGGAGGCGGATGAGCATGGTGGGCGCGTCCGTCATCCGGTTGCCGCCCGGGACCGCCGGGAAGACGGTCTCCAGCGAGCCGGGCTCCTGGTCGCCCGGCCGGACCGGGCTGCCGTCGTCGCGGAGCAGCCGGACACCCTCGGCCCAGGCGGTCTGGCCGAGCGTGTTCCCGCGGCTCGGGTTGTTGATCAGCCCGCCGAGCGGCGCCAGCAGCATGACGCCGACGCCGGCGCCCATGAATCCCAGGGAGCGGGTGATCAGCTTGCGGCGGGGCAGCCCGCTGTTGTGGTACCCGCCGACCAGGGTCGCGCCGGTGGTGACCCGGTCGAAGTGGGAGCCGTCGTGCTTGTCCTGCACCGCGGTCTCGTGGGGCAGGAGCTTCTTCGTGTACAGCACCAGGCCCGCGCCGACGAGGACGAGGGACAGCCCCATGAACAGGCCGAGCATCGGCGTGAACAGGGCGCTCCAGACCGTGCCCTCCTCGGTCCACGACCACTGGGGGAGGAACCAGCCCGAGCCGACGTAGACGACCAGGAACAGGAAGGCGGAGACCCCGGCGAGGGTGAACGTCAGGCCGACCTGGCGGACGGCCCGCCGCTCCATGGCGGAGCCCGGCTCCGGGCCCGGGTCGACGTGAAGGATCTCCACGCCGTCGTACCGGGCGCCGAGCAGGTCCAGCTCCTCGCGGCGCATGGCCGCGAGCTGCTCGGGGGTGTAGTCGTCGTCCGGGCCGCCGTGCAGCGGGCCGGGCGTCTCGTCGCCGCCCGTGGATCCCGGGCGGGTGTCGCGGGTGCTCACGCTTCCTCCTCGCCGGCGGTCGTGGTCAGCGATCGCGCGGCAGCCGTGGTGGTCGATGGGCCGGCGGGCGTGTTCACGCCTTGCTCCCCATCCAGAAGATGCCGAACAGGAGCGCGCTCATGCCCACGACCCAGATGACCAGGCCCTCACCGACCGGGCCGATTCGACCGACGCCGGCACCGCCCGGGTCGGCCATGTTCTGGATCGTCTGCACGTAGAGGATGATCGAGCGCTTCTCCTCCGGGGTGAGCTGGTTGTCGCCGAAGACGGGCATGTTCTCGGGACCGGTCAGCATCGCGGTGTAGATCTCGAGGTCGGAGGAGCCCTCCAGGCTGGGCGCCGCCTTGCCGGAGGAGAGCGCGCCGCCCTGCCCGACGAAGTTGTGGCAGGACGCGCAGTTGAGCCGGAACAGCTCACCGCCGAGGGCGAGGTCGCCCTCGCGCAGGTCGCCCGACGGGAGCGTCGGGCCGCCGCCGTTGGCCTGGACGTAGGCCATGAGCTGGTCGATCTCCTCGTCGGAGAACACGGCCGGCTTGTCGGGGGCGTCGGCCTCCTGGCGGACCAGCGGCATGCGGCCGGTGTGCACCTGGAAGTAGACCGAGGCCGCCCCGACACCGATCAGCGACGGGCCCCGGTTGGGCACGCCCTCGAGGTTCTCGCCGTGGCAGGAGATGCAGCTGCGCTCGTACAGCTCGCGCCCGGCCGCCTCGGCCGCCGACTCGCTGGTGACGTCGTCGGCCGCCTGGGCGGGGGCCAGCACCGCGTACAGGGAGCCGGTGAGGATGAGCGAGGCCATGAGGCCCGCGACGTTGGCCAGACGCCGGCGGTGCTTGGAGCGGCGGCGGGCGCGGGCCCGGTCGACGGGCGTGCCGGCGTCGGCGAGCGGCGCGTCGGGCTGCGGGTTCGTGGTGGACACCGTTCCCCTATCGGATGAAGTAGATCGTGGCGAACAGGGCGATCCACACGACGTCGACGAAGTGCCAGTAGTACGAGACCACGATGGCCGAGGTCGCCTGGGCCGGCGTGAAGCGGCCCATGGTGGACCTGATCAGCACGTAGACGAAGGCGACGAGGCCACCGATGACGTGCAGGCCGTGGAAGCCCGTCGTGAGGTAGAAGACCGAGCCGTAGGTGGACGACGAGATCGTCGTGCCGTCGTGCACCAGCTCGTAGTACTCGTAGCCCTGGCCCAGCACGAAGATGAGGCCCATGGCGAAGGTGATCGTGAACCAGCGGCGGAGGCCGTAGACGTTGCCCGCTTCGGCCGCGAAGACGCCGAACTGGCAGGTGACCGAGGAGCTGACCAGGATCAGCGTGATCACGAGCGCGTAGGGGACGTTCAGCTCGGTCGGCTCCGGCGGCCACCCCTCGGTGGCCCGGGCTCGCGCGGTGAAGTACATGGCGAACAGACCGGCGAAGAACATCAGCTCGCTGGCGAGCCAGATGATCGTGCCGACGCTGACCATGTTCGGTCGGGTCAGGGAGTGCACCCGCGAGGTGTCGAAGGTGCTGCTCGCGACGGGGGCCGTTGTCACGGGGCTCATCATGGCATCGGCAGGGCGCCGTCACGACCGCGGGTGGTGACGGCGTGGCGACCTTGTGATCAGCTCGATACCGATGCACCGGCCGGGCCTGCGCGGATGCGTCCGGGCACTAGGCTCGCCGGCGTGAGTGCCGCCGAGAAGCCCGCCGCACCGGCCACCGTGCTGCTCTACAGCCACCGTCCCGAGGTCCGCGACGCGGTGCGGGCCGCGGTCGGGCGGCAGCCGGCCCCCGACGTGGGGCCGTTGACCTGGCTGGAGTGCTCGACCGGCGACGAGGTCGTCGCCGCGGTCGACGCGGGAGGGATCGACGTCTGCGTGCTCGACGGCGAGGCGCAGCCCACCGGCGGGATGGCGCTGGCCCGCCAGTTGGAGATGGAGGTCGCCGACCGGCCGGCCGTCTGCCTGCTCGTGGCGCGCCAGCCCGACCGCTGGCTGGCGCACTGGTCGCGCGCGGAGGCGACCCTGGCCCTGCCGGTCGACCCGCTGGTCGCGCCCGGCGTGGTCGCCGACCTCGTGCGCGCCCGCGCGGGGCGGCCCGCGGCGCGCCGGTGACGCCCCGGGGGACGCCGGCGCCCACCGCGCCCACCTGGCCCGGGCTGCTCAACCGCCTGCTGGCCGGGGAGGACCTCACCGCGGACGACACCCGCTGGGCCATGCGGGAGGTGATGACCGGTGAGGCGACCCCCGCCCAGGTGGCCGGCTTCACCGTCGCGCTGCGCGCCAAGGGGGAGGCCCCGCGGGAGGTCGCCGGGCTCGCCGCCGAGATGCTGGCCCAGGCCACGCCGGTCCAGCTGCCCATGGACTGCGTCGACATCGTCGGGACCGGCGGCGACGGCGCCCACACGGTCAACATCTCCACGATGGCCGCGGTGGTCACCGCCGCCGCGGGCGCTCCCGTGGCCAAGCACGGCAACCGGGCGGCGTCGTCGTCGTCGGGCGCGGCCGACGTCCTCGAGGCGCTCGGGGTGGTCATCGACCTGCCGGCCGACGCCGTCGCCACCTGCGTCCGCGAGGCCGGGATCGGGTTCTTCTTCGCCCCGGTGTTCCACCCCGGGATGCGGCACGCCGCTGCCCCGCGCCGGGAGATGGGCATCGGCACGGTGTTCAACTTCCTGGGGCCGCTCACCAACCCCGCACGCCCGGTGGCCGCGGCGATCGGCTGCGCCAACGCGCGGATGGCCCCGGTCCTCGCGGAGGTGCTCGCCGCCCGGGGGACGCGGGCGCTGGTGTTCCGCGGCGACGACGGGCTGGACGAGCTGACGACCGCCACGACCTCGTCGGTCTGGGTGGTCCGCGACGGCGAGGTGGTACCCGACCGCGTCGACCCGAGCGCGCTCGGCATCGAGGCGCCGGCGCCGGACGCCCTGCGCGGCGGTGACGCCCGGGCGAACGCGGAGGTCTTCCGCCGCGTCGTCGACGGCCAGCGCGGGCCGGTGCGGGACGCCGTGCTGCTCAACGCGGCCGCTGCGCTGGTCGCCTTCGACGAGCGGCCCGCGAGGTTGCACGACGGCCTCGCCGCCGGCCTGGAGCGGGCGGCCGCGGCGGTCGACGACGGACGCGCGGCGGCGCTGCTCGACCGCTGGGTCGAGGTCAGCCGCGCGGCCCGCGGTTAGGCGCTTCCAGAGGCTCGCCCCGAGCTCGCGGGGGAGGAGGAGGACCCCTCGTCAGACGTCGGTGTCGAACCCGATGGAGAACGCCGCCTCCAGGTCGTGCCGGGAGTACGCGCGGAAGGCGATGTGGGTGTCGGTGTCCTCCACCCCGGGGACCTTGTTGATCCGGCCGGCGATGACCTCGGCGACCTGCTCGAACTCGCGGACGCGGACGACGGCGATCAGATCGGCCTCACCGGCGACGGAGTAGACCTCGCTGACCCCGTCGAGCTCGGCGACGGCCTGCGCGACCTCGGCGATCGAGTCGGTGGCGGCGTCGATCATCACGATGGCGGTGATCACGCCGGGGATGCTATCCGCTCCGGGCGGGCCCGGGTGCCCAGCGACCGCCCGTCGGCGAACGGGTCGGTCGCGTCGCGACCGGCCTCGACGCGTGCGAGGAAACCGCTGTAGGCGCCGGTGCCGGGCGCCGCGCAGGCGAGGGTGCCGGTCACCTGCACCAGCCGGGTGCCGGGCTTCTCCAGCCAGCGCAGGACGAGCTCGGTCTCGTCGACCGACGTCGGCTGCTCGGCGTCGGCGCCGGGCACGGTCTCCGCCGTCGCCAGGAGGCCCGGCAGCACGCTGCGGACGGTGCTGCCCCGCGGCGCGTTGCCGGCGGCGGCGAGGCGCCCGTACCGGACGACGGAGAGCTCCCAGCCGCCCTGGCCGTCGGGGCGGGCCAGCACCAGCTCGGGGACGGTCGCCAGGGATGCCAGCCGTTGCCGCCGCCGGACGGCCCGGACCAGCACCGCCACCCGGTCGCGCAGCACGGCGGCGTCCTCGTAGCGCTCCTCGGCCGCCAGGCGATCCACCCGGTCCAGCAGCGGGCCGAGCAGGGGGCGGGGGTCGTGGCCGACGGCCGCGGCGAAGACGGCCGCCACCCCGGCGTACTCGGGTACCGACTGCGCGCCGGTGCAGGGCGCGCCGCAGCGCCCCATCTCGGCCAGGACGCAGGCGCTCACCGGGGTGCGGGGGGACAGCCGGGCGGTGCACTGCCGCAGCGGCAGCACCTCGTGGACGGCGGCCACCGCAGCGTCCGCGGCGCGGCGGTCGGGGAACGGCCCGAGGAACACGCCGGCCTCGGGGCGCACCCGCCGCACCACCGACAGCCGGGGGAAGGGCTCCTCGGTGAGCCGGACCCACAGCGCCCGCTCGGGGAAGCGGGACCGGCGGTTGTAGCGCGGCTTGTGCCGCGCGATCAGGCGCAGCTCGCGGACCGCCGCCTCGAGCGCGTGGGCGCAGGGGATCGCCTCCACCCGCTGGGCGAGGCCGACCATCTCGGTGATCCGGCTGCGCTGCTCGCCGGAGGTGAAGTAGCTGCGGACCCGGCTGCGCAGGTCACCGGAGGTGCCCACGTACAGCGGCTCGTCCTTCGGGCCGCGGAACAGGTAGACGCCGGGGCCGTGCGGCACCTCGTCGGCCAGGTGCCGCTTCCGCCGGCGCTCGGGGTCGACCTGCCGGGTGAGCCCGGTCAGCTCCTCCAGGGTGGTGACCCCCAGCGGCCCCAGCCGCTCGAAGAGGCCGTGCAGCACGTCGACGGTGGCCCGTGCGTCGTCCAGGGCCCGGTGCGTGGGCGAGGTGGTGGCCGAGAAGTACGGGGCCAGGGTGGCCAGCTTGCAGTTGGGCACCTCGTCCCGGCTGAGCAGCCGCCGGGCGAGGACGGCGGTGTCGACGGAGGCGGCCGCCGGCCACGCCATCGCGTTCTCGGCGCACGCAGCCTTGAGGAAGCCGAGGTCGAAGGGGGCGTTGTGCGCGACGAGGACCGCGCCGCGGGCGAACTCCAGGAAGGCCGGGAGCACGGCACCGATCCGGGGGGCCGTGGCGACCATCGTCGAGGTGATGCCGGTGAGGACGCTGATGTAGGGCGGGATCTCGTGGCCCGGGTCCACGAGCGTCTGGAACTCCCCGAGCACCTGGCCGCCGCGGACGCGTACCGCGCCGATCTCGGTGATGGCGCTGTCCTTCGGCGAGCCGCCGGTGGTCTCCAGGTCGACGACGACGAACGTCACCTGCGCCAGCGGCGTCCCGACCTCGTCGATCGAGACCTGCTGGTAGCGCGGTGGTGCGGGGGGAGGTGCCACGGCGCGGACGCTAGGTCGGGGTGCTGACAGTCCGGGGGACGCGCGCCGGGCAGCCGACCGCCCCGACCCGCTCGCCGCACCCCCCGGGCAGGGGGTCCGGCGCCGCCCGACCGGGGGGAGCAGAGCAGCCCGGCGGGGCCACCGCCTGGCTTTCCACCCCCGGACGGGACACCATGCACTGCCAGCGCCCGTCGCCGCCCGCGCGACACGGCCCGTTCCTGGAGGTGGTCGGCGATGCCCGCGCGCTCCTGGGCGCACCCGTCCGGCCGGTCCCGGTGGCGGGCGGGGGTCGTGGCCCTCGCGGTCCTCGCGGCGTGCGCGGTGGTGCTCCCGGCCGGTCCTGCCCTCGCCGCGCCCAGCGACCAGCCCGGCGGCACCTCCGGGGTGCTGGAGAGCCGCGACCTCGACCGGCTGCAGCAGCGCGCCGCGGAGGTCCAGGACGAGCTCCGGGCCCGCCAGGCCGAGGTGGTCGCCGCCCGCGACGCGCTCGCCGCTGCGCAGCAGGAGGTCGACGAGGCGCAGGCGCTCCTCGACGAGGCGCAGGGCGTGCTGGCCGGGCACCAGCGGGAGGTGGCCGACTACGCGGCCGCCGTCTACCGGGACGGTGGCGCCCTCACGCCGCTGACCCTGCTGCTGAACGGCGGCGACCCGGGGGAGGTGCTCTCCGGGCTGGGGTTCCTCGACGTGGTGGACGCGCACGCCGCCCGGGTGATCGGTGTGGCCGAGGGCCACCGGCGCGGCGCGCTGGACGAGCAGGCGCGGGCCCAGGCCGCGCTCGACCAGGCCCGGGCGCGGGCCGACGAGGTGGGCGCACGGGTGGCCGAGCTGGAGGCGGCGGCCGAGGCGGTCACGGCCGAGCTCGGTGACGCGCTCGCCGTCGTCGACGGCCAGCTGGCCCAGCTGCAGCGGGAGCAGCTCTCGGTCAACGAGCAGACGGCGGCCAGCTGGCGGGCCTACGTCGAGCAGCTGCGCGCCGCGGGCCTGGCCGAGGTGCCGGCGTCCGCGCTGCGCGACCCCGAGCGCGGCCTGCCCGGCAGCCTGGTGCCGGTGGGCGCGGGCGGGGGTGGCGCCCAGCGCGGCGTGGCCCAGCTGCCCGGCCGCCCCACCTCGCTGCTCGTGCTGCCCGCGGAGACGCTGGCGGCGGTCGGGAGCGCCATGGAGGCGCTCGGCCAGCCCTACGCCCCCGGGACGACGGGGCCGGACTCCTGGGACTGCGGCGCCCTGGTGCAGGCCGTCTACGGCCGGAGCGGGGTCCCCCTGCCGGCGACGCAGGGCGAGCTGTTCGCGCGCACGGTCCCCGTCGCCCCTGCCGACGTGCTCCCCGGGGACCTGGTCTTCCTCGGCTCGCCGGAGGCCGGGCTGGGGCACGTGGGCCTGGCGCTGGACCAGCGGACGATGCTCGCCGCCGACGCCCGGGCCGGCGCGGTGGTGGTGCGGACGCTGCCGGGCGACCAGGTGCTCGGCGTGGGCCGCCCGGTCCTGGGCCAGCGACCGCCCGTCGCCGTGCCGGAGCCGTCCGGTGGCGCGCTGCGGACCGAGTGCGGCAACACCGTCTACCCACCCAGCTACGACGGCGGCCGGGCCTGGGGCGGCTACCCGAACGGCCTGATCCCGCCCAGCGCGATGTGCCCGCTGGGCGTCGGCGGGCACACGCTGCGGTGCGACGCGGCCGCGGCCTACCGGGCCATGGCGGCGGCCTACGCCGCGGACTTCGGGCGCCCGCTGTGCATCACCGACTCCTACCGCACCTACGCCGGCCAGGTGAAGCTCTACGGGGAGAAGCCGGCGCTGGCGGCGATCCCGGGTACGAGCAACCACGGCTGGGGGCTCGCGGTGGACCTGTGCGGCGGCATCCAGTCCTTCGGGACGCCGCAGTACGCCTGGATGGTGGCCAACGCCGGCCGCTTCGGCTTCCTCCACCCGACCTGGGCCGATCCCGGCAACGGGCGCGAGGAGCCGTGGCACTGGGAGTACGCGGGCAGCTGACCCCGCCCGGCGCCGTGGCCGGAAATGTCGGTGCCTCCTCCTAGCGTGCGCAGCGACTCACGGAGGAGAGAACGCCATGCTCATCGACTGCGACACCTGCACCGCCCGCGGGACCGGCTGCGCCGACTGCGTGGTGACCGTGCTGCTCGGGGCCCCACCGGGGTGGCAGGGGGTCGACCCGGTCGTCGTCCCGATGGCCGGGCGCGCCCGCGGCGGCCCGGCCCCGGCCGCGGAAGACGTCGTCGTCCCACCGCCGGGTGTGGTGGTGGAGTTCGACGAGGTGGAGCGGCGGGCCGTCCGGGCGCTCGCCGAGGGCGGGCTGGTGCCCCCGCTGCGGCACCCGGACGGCGCCGGCGGTCACGGCGGCGGCCGGTCCGATGGCCGGCGCACGGGCTGAGCTCCGGCCTGCGCCGACCGCCTCCCTCACACAGCGTCAGGGGGCTCCGCGGCGAGGCGTGCCCCTGACCTGGGGACTCTCGTCCCACAGGTTTCTCCGACCACCATTTGTCACGGCCGCATCACGGTCGTTAGGGTTCTCGCCGTCCGGCCGGGTGGTCGTCATCCGTCGATGGATGGCCTCGACCGGACACCGCCTAATCACCGCCGGGCGCGCACCACTGGCGCCCACGGTGTACCGGGGACCCACCGCACTCCTGGGGTGAGTTCTCCCGCAGCCGGTCCGCCGGTGCGCGGGGGATAGGGCCAGTCTTCCCAGCCCGAACCCGTCAGCTAACTCGGTCGGCGGTCGCAGAGGAAGAAACGGAGAGCCGCCGCTCGTGGCGACCCCTCACGCACTGCTGACGCACGCCCCCGAACAGCTCCGGACCGCCGGCCGGTGCACCCCCCGCACCCGTCGCCTCGGCCCGGTGCGCACGGGCTTCCTGGTCACCGCCGTCGCCGCCGTGACCGTCACCGCCCTCCCGGGCACGGCATCGGCCGTCCCCGGTGCCGACGACGTCGCCGCACAGGTGGCCGAGGCCAGCCACGAGCTCGAGGTGGTCTCCGAGCAGCTCAACGAGGCGCGCGTCGTCCTCGCCCGCCACCAGGACGAGGCGGAGGCGGCCGGCGAGGCCGCTGCCGAGGCGGAGGCCCGGATCGGCTCCCTCGACGGGCACATCCGCAGACTGGCCCGCAGCGCCTACACCGGCAGCGGCATGACGCAGCTCGACGCCCTGCTGACCAGCGACTCGGCCGAGGACCTCGTCGACCAGCTCGGCACCCTCGACGCCATCGCCGGGCACACCAACGCGGTGCTCGGCGAGGTGTCGCAGGCCGCCGAGGACGCGGAGCGGTCCCGCGACGCCGCAGCGGAGGCCGCCGCCGACGCCGAGCGCACGGTGGCGCGGATCGCCGCCCAGCAGGAGGAGCTCGAGGCGAAGATCGCCGACTACCAGCGCCGCTACGAGGCGCTCACCGCGCCGCAGCAGGAGCAGGTGGCCCGGGCGCACGGCGGCGCCGCGCTGCCCGCGCCGAGCGCCGTCACCGCGCCGAGCTCGGCCGCCCAGGTCGCGGTGAACACCGCGCTCGCCCAGATCGGCGACCCGTACGTCTGGGGCGCCGGTGGGCCGAACGCCTTCGACTGCTCGGGCCTGACCTCCTACGCCTACGCCGCGGCGGGTGTGACGCTGCCGCACTCCAGCCGGTCGCAGAGCCAGATGGGCACGCCCGTCTCGCGCAGCCAGCTGCAGCCGGGTGACCTGGTGTTCTTCTACAGCCCGGTCAGCCACGTCGGCATGTACATCGGCAACGGCCAGATGGTGCACGCGTCGACGTCCGGTCAGCCGGTGAAGGTGGCGAGCCTGGACTCGATGGGGAGCTACAACAGCGCTCGGCGCATCGCCGGGTGACAGCCGCGGGAGCACCGCAGCGAGGCGCGAGCGAGGAGCGGACCGAGGCGCGGAAGCCGGCCCGCGCCATCGTGGGCCGAGCGCCTCGGCGGCCGCGAGGAGGGCCGGTGACCCCACCCGGGGTCACCGGCCCTCCTCGTCCGGCTCACTAGGATCGCCCGGGTGAGCGCTCGCCGGGTCGCCCTGGTGACCGCGGCCCTCCTGGGGATCGCCGTCGTCGTCGTCATCGCCGTGCGGACCCCGTGGACCGTCCTGCCCGAACCCCCGGGCGGGTACACCGAACCGGATCCGACCGCCGGGCTGGAGCCCGACCGGATCGCGCGCGCCGAGGCGTTCGCGGACGCCCTGCGGCCGGCCTCGCTGCTCTCCCTCGTGCTGGGCCTGGCGGTGTCGGCGGTGCTCGGGCTGACCCCGCTGGGCGCCCGCCTCGTGCGCGCCGTGGGTGCGCGGGTCGGCGGCCGGTGGCCGGTGCAGGTGCTGGTCGCGGTGCCGGTCCTCCTGCTGCTGGGGCGCCTGGTCACCCTGCCCGTGTCCGCCTACGCCGAGTCGGTGCGCAGGAGCTACGGCCTGTCCACCCGCAGCTGGCTGTTGTGGCTGCGCGACGTCGCGGTCTCCCTCGCCATCAGCGCGGCGCTGACCGTCGTGGTGGTGCTGGCCCTCCTCTGGCTCGTCCGCCGGGCTCCGCGCAGCTGGTGGGCGTGGGCCGGGGCGGCCGCGGCCGGCCTGGTGGTCGTGGGGTCGTTCCTCTACCCGGTGGTCATCGAGCCGGCCTTCAACAGCTTCGAGCCGTTGCCGGCGGGGGAGCTCCGCAGCGACCTGCTCGCCCTCGCCGAGGAGAACGGCACCCCGGTGCAGGACGTGCTGGTCTCCGACGCCTCCCGGCGGACGACGGCGCTGAACGCCTACGTCTCGGGCTTCGGCTCCACGCGGCGGATCGTCGTCTACGACACCCTCCTCGGAGAGCTGCCCGACGGCGAGATCGAGTCGATCGTCGCGCACGAGCTGGGTCACGTCGCCGCCGACGACGTGCTCACCGGCACGCTCATGGGTGCGCTGGGCGCAGGGGCGGCCACCGCGCTGCTCGGCTGGCTGCTGAGCTGGACGCCGCTGCTCCGCCGGGCCGGTGCCGCGGCCCCCGGCGACCCCCGGGTCGTGCCGCTGCTGCTCTTCCTCGTGTCCGCCGGCGGGCTGCTCGCCACGCCGGTCCAGAACCTGGTGTCGCGGCAGATCGAGCAGCGCGCCGACCTGCACGCCCTCGAGCTCACCCGTGACCCGGAGGCGTTCGTCGACATGCAGCAGCGGCTGGCCCGCACCAACCTCGGCGACCCGGACCCGCCGGCGGCCTGGCACTGGTTCTTCGGCAGCCACCCGACGACCGCGCAGCGTCTCGCGATGGCCGCGGACTGGGCCCGGCTGGAGGGTCCGTGACACGCACCCTCGTCGTGACCAACGACTTCCCACCGCGGCAGGGCGGCATCCAGACCTTCGTCGCCGCGCTGCTGGACCGGCGGCCCCCGGACTCCCTGGTCGTGCTGGCATCGGACTCCCCGGGATCGGCCGAGCACGACGCCGCCCTGCCGTACCCGGTGGTCCGCCGGCCGACCGGCATGCTCCTCCCGACCCGCGCCACGGCGCGCGCGGCCGTGGAGCTCGCGGGGCGGTACGGCTGCGACACCGCCTTCTTCGGTGCGGCGGCCCCCCTGGGCCTGCTCGCCCCCGCGCTGCGCGCGGCCGGGGTGCGGCACCTGGTCGGCGCCACGCACGGCCACGAGACCGGTTGGGTGGCCCTGCCGGGGAGCCGCCAGGTGATGCAGCGCATCGCCTCCGGCCTGGACGTCCTGACCTACATCAGCGAGTACACGCGCAGCCTCCTCGAGCCGCCGCTCGGCGGGCGCACCCGGCTGGCCCAGCTCTCCCCCGGGGTCGACGTCGACCGCTTCACCCCGCACGTCGACGGGACGGCGGTGCGCGAGCGGCACGGGCTGGGCGGCGCGCCGGTCGTGGTCTGCGTGTCCCGGCTGGTCGCCCGCAAGGGGCAGGACGTGCTGGTCGCGGGGTGGCCGCAGGTGCTCGCCCGCCACCCGTCCGCGCGGCTGCTGCTGGTCGGCGGCGGGCCGGACGAGGCCAAGCTGCGCCGCGCCGTCGCCGCCCGGGGGCTGACGGGCTCCGTCGTCCTCACCGGGCCGGTGGACCACGCGGAGCTGCCCGCCCACTACGCCGCCGGCGACGTGTTCGCCATGCCGTGCCGCACCCGCCGTGGCGGGCTGGACGTCGAGGGGCTCGGCATGGTCTTCCTCGAGGCTGCCGCCTGCGGCCGGCCGGTCGTGGCCGGCACCTCCGGC
This sequence comes from Blastococcus sp. KM273129, assembly GCF_021698995.1. Lineage (NCBI taxonomy): Bacteria > Bacillati > Actinomycetota > Actinomycetes > Geodermatophilales > Geodermatophilaceae > Blastococcus > Blastococcus sp. KM273129. The sequence continues at coordinate 25,234 of NZ_SSXB01000004.1, forward strand.
GGCGCCCCCGAGGCGGTGCGGGACGGCGTCACCGGGCACGTGGTGGACCCGCGCTCGCCGGCCGCGGTGGCGGCCGCGATCGACCGCCTGCTCGACGACCCCGCGCGCGCCCGGGCCATGGGTGCGGCCGGGCGTGCCTGGGTCGAGCAGCGCTGGTCGTGGACGTCGATCGCGGCGACGTTCGACGAGCTCCTCACGACGCACTGAGGCCCGCCCTGCGACGCAGGGCGGGCCTCGGTGCCGGCCCCCTCGCAGGGGCCCGCGGCGAGCGTGCGAGCCGTGGGGGCGAGGGGGTCCTCCGTCAGCGGGAGTAGAGGGCCTCGACGTCGGAGCCGAACTCCTTCATGACCACGTTCCGCTTGAGCTTGAGGCTCGGCGTCAGCATCCCGTTGTCCTCGGTGAAGTCGGTCGCCAGCACCGTGAACTTCTTGATCGCCTCGGCCTGCGACACGGCCTTGTTCGCGTCCTCGACCGCGGCGCCGAGCTCGGCGAGCACGTCGGGGTCCTCGCGCAGCTGCGCGGCGGTGAGCCCGGTGTCCTTGCCCTTGGACTCCAGCCAGAGCGGGAGGGCCTCCTCGTCGAGGGTGACCAGCGCGGCGATGTAGGGCCGCTGGTCACCGACGACGATGCACTGGCTGACCAGCCGGTGCGCGCGGAGCCGGTCCTCGAGCACCGCGGGGGCGACGTTCTTGCCGCCCGCGGTCACCAGGATCTCCTTCTTGCGGCCGGTGATCCGCAGGAAGCCGTCCGCGTCGAGCTCGCCGAGGTCGCCCGAGCGGAAGAAGCCCTCGGCGTCGATCGCCTCCTCGGTGGCGGTCGGGTTGTTCCAGTAGCCGCGCATGACGATGCCGCCCTTGATGAGCACCTCGCCGTCCTCGGCGATCCGGAACGTCACCCCCGGCAGCGGGCGGCCGACGGTGCCGATGCGGATCGCGTCGTCGTGGTTGACCGAGGCGGCGGCGGTGGTCTCGGTGAGGCCGTAGCCCTCGAAGACGGTGACCCCGATGCCGCGGAAGAAGTGACCCAGCCGCTCACCGAGGGGCGCGCCGCCGGAGATGGCACCCAGGCAGCGCCCACCGAGGGCGGCGCGCAGCTTGCCGTAGACGAGCTTGTCGAACAGCGCGTGCTGCAGGCGGAGCCCCAGCCCGGGGCCGCCGGTGTCCTGGGCGCGCGACCAGTCGATCGCCACCTGGGCGGCCTTGTCGAAGATCTTGCCCTTGCCGTCGCCCTCGGCCTTCGCCTTGGCCGAGTTGAACACCTTCTCGAAGACCCGCGGGACGGCGAGGACGAACGTCGGCTTGAACTCGCCGAGGTCCTCGACGAGGTTCTTCACGTCCGGCGTGTGGCCGATGACCGTGCGGTTCTTGACGGCGCCGACCTGCAGGACCCGGGCCAGCACGTGGGCCAGCGGGATGAACAGCAGCAGCGAGCCCTGCACGTTCATGAACCGGTCCAGCAGCGTGATGCCGTTGCCGATCTCGAACAGGAAGTTGCCGTGCGTCAGCTCGCAGCCCTTGGGCCGGCCGGTCGTGCCGCTGGTGTAGATCAGCGTGGCGAGGCTGTCGGCGCGCAGCGTGGCGCGACGCGCGTCCAGCTCGCTGTCGGGCACCTCCGCCCCCGTGGCGGTCAGCTGCTCCACCGCGCCGTCCTCGATGACGAAGACGGCCTTGAGCTCGGGGGCCTGGTCGCGGACGGACTCGATGGCGGCGGCGTGCTCGTCGCGCTCGACGACGGTGGCGGTGGCGCCGGAGTCGGAGAGGATCCAGGCCACCTGGTCGGCGCTGGAGGTCTCGTAGACCGGCACCACGACGGCGCCGGCGGTCCAGATGGCGTAGTCGAGGACGGTCCACTCGTAGCGGGTCTTCGCCTGCAGCGCGACGCGGTCCCCGGCGGCCACACCTGCGGCGATCAGGCCCTTGGCGACGCCGCGGACCTCCTCGCCGAACTGCCGCCAGGTCACGTCGGTCCAGCGGCCGTCCACCCGGCGCCGCAGGCCGACCTCGTCACCGTGGCCGGCCACGTTGGCCGCCAGCATGTCGGTGAGCGCCTCGTCGGGGCCCACCTCGTGGGTTGCAGGAACGCTGAACTCGCGCACGCCCGGTCCTCTCCTCCCCGACCGCCCGCCGGGCTCCGTCGCCCGGGGCCCCGGTGCGGGGACGTCCGGGCCAATCTAGCGGCTCGGGCTACCGGGCAGTAGCGCAGTGCCGTGGTGCCGGGGCCGGCCGTGGCCCGAGCGGCTAGCCTGCTGCCCATGGCCGACCAGTCCACCCAGTCGATCGTCGTCGAGGCGCCTGCGGCCGAGGTCATGGCGGTGATCGCCGACTTCCCGTCCTACCCCCAGTGGGTCGCCGCCGCCAAGAAGGTCGAGGTGCTCGAGACCGGTGCGGACGGGCGGGCCCGCCGCGTGCACTTCGTCCTCGACGCCGGCGCGGTGAAGGACGACTACGTCCTGGAGTACACCTGGGACGACGACCGCCGCGTCTCCTGGTCCCTGGTCAAGGGGCAGATGCAGAAGCGGCAGGAGGGCTCCTACACCCTGGTCGAGACCGGCGGTCGCACCGAGGTCACCTACTCCATCACCATCGACCTCTCCATCCCGATGCTGGGCATGATCAAGCGCAAGGCGGAGAAGGTCATCCTCGACACCGCGCTCAAGGAGCTCAAGAAGCGCGTCGAGGGCTGAGCCGTGCGCACGCTCGTGGTCACCGGCTCCGGCGGGGCCGGGTCGTCGACGGTGGCCGCGGCCGCGGCCGCGCGCGCCGCCCGGGAGGGGCGGAGCACGGTGCTGCTGTCCCGCCGGCCGGCCACCCTGCCCGGCCTCGACGAGGTGCCCGGCCTGCGCGTCCGGCGGGTGGACGGCCGCCGGGCGGTCGAGGAGCTGTGGGGCGGTCACGCCGATGCCCTGGCCGGGCTGCTGCCGCACCTGGACCTGCCGCCGGCGACCTCGGTGGTGCCCCTGCCGGGCGCCGGTGAGCTCGCGTTCCTGGCGGCGCTCGGCTCGGCCGACGCCGACCTGGTGGTCGTGGACGCCGGGCCGCTGGCGGACGGGCTGGCGCTGGCGGCACTGCCCGGAGCGCTGCGCTGGTGGTTGGACCAGGCGCTGCCGCCGACGGCCCGCGCGCTGGCCGCCGTCCGGACGGCCTCCGTGGCGGCCGGTGCCGCCCGCCGGGGACCCCTGGACGCCGTGCTCGACGTCCTGCCCGGCATCGAGCAGCTGCTCGCCCGGGACCGGCTCGCCGACGCCACCACGACGGCGGTCTGGCTGACCACGGGGGCGCAGCGGGCCGCCGTCCCACCGGCGCGCCGCGCGGCGACCGTCCTCGGCCTGCACGGGCTCCGGATCGCCGCCGTGCTCGCCCGGGTGCTGCCCGCCGGCGGTCCCGGGGAGTGGTGGCGCGCCCGCGCCGCCGAGCAGGACGCCGCCCGGAGCGGCCTCGCCGACGTGGCGCCGGTGCACGAGCTGCCCGAGCTCGCGGCGCCGCCGGCGGACCTGGCCGGCGCCGGCGCGCTGCTCGACGGGCTCGACCTCCCGGCGTCCGGGGGGCCGGTGCCACCGGCCCCCGAGCGCGGGGAGGGCGGGTGGCGGCTGGCCGTGCCGCTGCCCTTCGCCGACCGCGCGGAGGTCGGGCTGACCCGGTGGGGCGATGACCTCGTGGTGTCCGTGGGGGAGGATCGTCGTTCGGTGCGCCTGGACCCGTTGCTGCGCCGGTGCCAGGTGACCGGGGGCCGGCTGCTCGACCCCGGCGCCGCCGCCGCGCACCTCGAGATCAGCTTCCGCCCGGATCCGCAGCAGTGGCCGGCCGACCTCCTGGCGGCCGAGGAGAGGACCAGATGACCAGCGGTGCCGAGTGGGCCGAGCAGGCCCGCCGCCTGTTCGACGCCGTCCGCGCAGGGGCCGGGCAGCTGCCTGCCACCGGTGCGGGCGAGCACGGCGGGGACGACTGCCGCTGGTGCCCGGTGTGCCAGGTGGCGGCCGTCGTGCGCGGCGAGCGCCCCGAGGTGACCGCCGCCCTGGCCGACGTCCTCACCGCCGCGGCGACCGCCCTGCGGTCGTTCGCCGAGCAGCCGGAGGACGGCGCCGGCGAGGCGCCCGGGCCGCGTCCCGGGGAGCAGCCCGGCGACGGCCCGGCCGTCCAGCGGATCGACATCGCGTGACCGGGCCGGAGGTGACGGCCCTGCCGGCGCTCGGCATCGACATCGGCGGGACCAAGGTCGCCGGGGGCCTGGTGGCCCCCGACGGCGAACTCCTGGCCACCGCCCGGCGGGCGACGCCGGGGGCCTCGGTGAGCGACACCGAGGACGCGATCGCCGCCGTCGTCGACGAGCTCGCCGGCGGGTACGGGGGCGAGATCGTCGGGGTCGGCGTCGGCGCCGCCGGGTGGTTCGACCGCACCGGCGACACCGTGCTGTTCAGCCCGCACCTGGCGTGGCGGAACTCGACGCTGCGCAAGGAGCTCGTGGCGCGCCTGCAGCGCCCGCTGTGGGTGGGCAACGACGCCGACGCCGCGGCCTGGGCCGAGTACCGCTACGGCGCCGCCCGCGGCGCCGACCTGGCGCTGATGATCACCCTGGGCACCGGCATCGGTGGCGGGATCGTCCTCGACGGCCGGCTGCGCCGCGGGTCGCACGGCGTCGCGGGGGAGTGGGGGCACATGCGCGTCGTCCCCGACGGGCGGTTGTGCGCCTGCGGCAACCGCGGCTGCTGGGAGCAGTACGCCAGCGGGACGGCGCTGGGCCAGACCGCCCGCGAGGTGGCCCGCACCTCACCGGCCGCCGCGGCGCTGCTGCTGGAGCGCGTCGACTGCGAGCCCGACCGGCTGACCGGCGAGCACGTCGCCCGCGCCGCCCACGACGGCGACCCGCTCGCCCTCGAGCTCGTCACCGAGGTCGGCTACTGGCTGGGGCAGGGGATCGCCGACCTCGCCGCCGTGCTCGACCCCGAGGTGGTGGTGATCGGGGGCGGGGTCAGCGTGCTCGGCGAGATGGTGCTGGGCCCGGCCCGGGAGCGGCTCGAGCGCGCCCTGCCGGGCCGCGGGTTCCGGCCCGGCCCGCGCGTCGTCGTCGCCGAGCTCGGCCCCCAGGCCGGCCTCGTCGGCGCCGCCGACCTGGTCAGGAGGGCCGTCGCCGAGGGCGACGCCTGATCAGCAGAGCTCGCGGGCCAGCTGCTCGAGGAACAGGCCGATGTCGGTGACGATGCCCATCGCCTGGGCGCTGCCCCGGTCGGCCAGCTTGGTCACCGTCGCGGGGTTGATGTCGACGCACACCAGCGGGACGGACGCCGGGAGGATGTTCCCGGTCGCGATGGAGTGCAGCATCGTCGCCACCATGATCGCGAAGCCGACGTCGTGCAGCTCGGCGCGCATGGCCCGCTGACCCTCGATCACGTCGGTGAAGACGTCGGGCAGCGGCCCGTCGTCGCGCACCGAGCCGACCAGCACGAACGGCTTGCCGGCCGCCACCATCGCGTGCATGACCCCGCCGGTGAGGACGCCGTCCTCGACCGCCGCCCGGATCGAGCCGGCCGCCCGGATCGTGTTGATCGCGCGGATGTGGTGCTCGTGGCCGTGCGGCACGCCCGAGCCCTTGGCCAGGTCGACCCCCAGCGAGGTGCCGAACAGCGCCGACTCGATGTCGTGCGTGGCCAGCGCGTTGCCGGCGAAGAGGACGTCGACGAAGCCGGCGCGGACCAGCCGCACCATCGCCGGGGCGGCGCCCGTGTGCACCACGGCCGGGCCGCCCACCCACAGCACCCGCTGCCCGGCCGCCTTGACCTCGCGCATGCGCTCGGCGATCTGGCGGACCAGCAGCGCCTGCGGCTTCTCGCTGGACACCGCCGACGACATGAACCCGAAGTCGTCCTCCTCGCCGCGCGGCGCCTGCACGGGGAGCTCGACCCGCACCCCGTGCGCCCCGCAGACGACGGCGTCGCCGGCCCGGACGTCACTCACCGGGACGGTGCGCACCACCGTGCCGCCCCCCTCCCTGGTCACCACCAGGCCGCAGTCCATCTCGGGGTTGCGCACCCGCAGCCACTCGCCGTCCAGCCGGACGAGGGTCTCCAGGTTGGTGGTGGAGTAGAAGTCGTCGGGGAAGACGCCGTCGGCGGGGGCGGGCCGGGTCGCCGCCGTCCCCGGGTCGACGGCGTTGGCGCCGTGGACCTGCACCCGCATGAGGATCCGCTCGAGCCGCTCGGCCTCGTCGGCGGTGATCTGGATCAGCGCCGTCGACTCGTCCTCGTGCTGCCGCCCGAGGTCCAGGCTCTCGATCCGGTAGTCGCCCCCGTACTCGAGGACGTCGTCGAGGATGCGGGCGAGGATGCCGGTGTCCACGAGGTGGCCGGTCACGGTGACGGTCCCGGTGACGGTGGCCACCTCAGACCACCGCGCCGTCGTCGCCGTCGTCGGAGCGGTCGCGCATGCGGGAGACCAGCAGGGCCGCGCCGCCGGCCACCACCGCCACGCCGAGCACGAGACCGGCGTCCGCCGACAGCCCGATCACCGACGGGACGCCGATGAGCAGGATGCCGGTGAGCACCAGGAGCAACGCGTAGAGCACCGCGGGGGCCGGGACCGGTAGCGGCGGGGGCGCGGGCGGCTCGTAGTGCTCCTCGGGCCGGTCGAGCACCGGCACCTCGGAGGGCGCCGGGGGCGGCGGGTCCGCGGGGGCCTCCTCGACCACCGGGCGGCCGTGCTCGGCCTCGAAGGCGGCCACGATGCGCCGCCACTCGGCGTCCTCGTCCAGGTCCCGCCCGGCGGGCCGGCGCAGGACCGGCCGCTCGACGGGGTGGTCGTCGGCGTGCTGATCCACCAGCCCCCGCGCCTCGGCCCGGCGCGCCCGGTCGACGAACAACCGGTCCGACGGCGGGCTGGGCAGGGACACCGACCGGGTGTAGGGGCCGACGTCGGCGGCCGGCTCCAGGTAGGCGGCGATGCCCGCGGCCTCGAGCACGTCGAGGAGGTGCTCGCCCACCCGCGGGTCGACGTCGCGGACGGGGCTCCAGAGCACGGCGTCCAGGCCGTTGTCACGGCGGCCGCGGCCGCGGCGGTCGGTCACCGGCGCCCGCCCGAGGGGGCGCCGGGCTCGCCGGCGGGCACGCGGGCGCGGATCCACTCCGCCGAGCGGCGGAAGATCAGCGGGGCGTCGTTGTCCAGGGTGGCCACGTGGTAGCTGTCCTCCAGGGCGACCTCGGTGGTGTCGGGGCTCGCCACGCCGGCGAGCAGGACGGTGCTGTTCACCGGTTCCACGACGTGGTCCTCGGTGCTGCGGAAGACGATGACCGGCGCCGTGACCCGGCCCAGGTCGGCGCGGGTCGCGGCCCAGAGGCCGCGCAGCTGGAGCATGGCCCGGAGCGGCAGCCGCGGGTAGGCCAGCTCGGTGACGCCGGGCTTCTTGATGTCGCTGGCGATCGGCGCCCAGCTCGCGGTGACCCGGGCCAGCAGCGGGAGCAGCTTGGCGTCCAGCCGCTGGGTGAGCAGGGCCGGGTTCACCAGCAGCAGCCCGGCGACGTCGTCGGGGCGCACCTCGGCCAGCCGCGTCGCCAGCGTCCCGCCCATCGAGAGGCCGGCGACGAAGACCCGGTCGCAGCGGGCCGCCAGCTCGTCGAAGGCCTGCCCGACCGCCGTCGTCCACTGGTCGTGGGTGCTGGCGTTGCAGTCCTGCCAGCGGGTGCCGTGGCCGGGCAGCAGCGGGCACCGGACGGCGAACCCCTCGGCCGCGAGGTGCTCGCCCCAGGGCCGCATGCTCATCGGCGTCCCGGTGAACCCGTGCACCAGGAGCACCCCGGTGCGCCCCTCGGGCCCCTCGCCCCCGGGGAACTCGAAGGGTTCGGCGCCGGGCATCACCTCGGGGACGGGGGTCGGTCCGGGCACGGGCTCCTCCTGGGCCTCCGGCGTCGCACCGGTGTCGGCTGGCTCACGGCGGGGCCCCGGATTGTGAGGGGTGCCCCAGGCTCCCTAGTCTGGCAGTCCCCGAGGGAGGCGTGTTGTTCTACTGGTTCCTCAAGTTCGTCGCCATCGGCCCGGTGGCGCGGCTGGTCTTCCGCCCGAAGGTCGAGGGCATCGAGAACGTGCCCGCGTCGGGCGCGGCCATCCTGGCGAGCAACCACCTGTCGGCGGCCGACTGGATCTTCATGCCGCTCCAGCTCAAGCGCCGGGTGACCTTCCTGGCCAAGGCGGAGTACTTCACCGGGACGGGCGTCAAGGGCTTCCTCCAGCGGGCGTTCTTCGCCGGGGCCGGGCAGGTGCCGATCGACCGCTCCAGCGCCTCGGCGGCCGAGGACGCGATCCGGACCGGGATCCGCATCCTGCGGGACGGCCAGCTCCTCGGGATCTACCCGGAGGGCACCCGCTCCCCGGACGGCCGGTTGTTCCGCGGCAAGATCGGCGTCGCCCGGATGGCGCTGGAGACCGGCGTCCCGGTGATCCCGGTCGCCATGGTCTACACCTCCCGCCGCCTGCCCTTCGGGCGCAGCCTGATGAAGGTGTGCGTCCGCGTCGGCGAGCCGCTGGACTTCAGCCGCTACGAGGGCCTGGCCGGTGACCGCTTCGTGGAGCGCTCGATCACCGACGAGATCATGTACGAGATCATGACCCTCTCCGGCCAGGAGTACGTCGACGTCTACGGCGCCACCGTGAAGAAGTCGATGGACGCGACCGGCGCCAGCGCCGACGACGTCGTCGCGACCCTCCAGCCGCCGGTCGCCGAGGCGGTCGAGCGCGCGCCGTCGACGCTCGCCGGCTAGCTAGCGCGGCAGCAGCCGGTCCAGGACGTCGCGGAGCAGCGCGAGCAGCTCCTCGCGGGGCATCGTCGGCTCCAGCACCCACTGCGCCACGAGATCCTCGGTGAAGGCGAAGAACGCGAGGACGAGCTGGCGGCGGCGGGCGTCGTCCGGCAGCCCCAGGGTGCGCAGCCCCACCTCGACGAGCCGGTCGCGGGTCTCCGCGTAGACCTCGGCGACCCAGGGGTCACCGCCCGCGGCGCCGCGGACGAAGGCCAGGTGGGTCTCCCGGAAGGTCTCCACCCAGCCGACGTAGCGGTCCAGCATGCCGTCGACGCCCGAGCCGTCCCCGGGGGTGCCCGGCCGGGGCAGCAGGTGGGCCCACAGCAGCTCCGCCGCCGCGCGGGTCACGGCCGCGTAGTAGTCCCGCTTGCTCGGGAAGTAGTGGAACAGCAGGCTGCGGCTGATGCCGGCCCGGCGGGCCACCTCGTCGATGGTGAGCTCCTGCACCGGGGTGGTGGGCAGCAGCTCGAGGCCGATCTGCACGAGCTGCGCCCGGCGGTCGTCCGCCGACCGGCGGGCGCGTCCGGTCACGCGGGGCCCTGCCCGCCGGCGGCGGCCACGAGGCGCAGCAGGCCGTCGGCGACGAGCCGGGGGCGCTCCTGGGGCAGCATGTGGCCGGTCCGCTCCACCCGGTGCAGCCGGGCCCCGGGCAGCGCCTCGGCGAGCTGCGCGCTGTGCCGCTCGGGGGTCAGCTTGTCGCTGTCGCCCACGAAGATCTCGACCGGGACGCGGGTGAGCGCGTCGAGCTGCGCCCGCTTGTCGTGGTCGCCGAGGGCGGGCAGGAACTCGACGAAGGACCGCACGGTCGACGCGTGCATGATCTCCGCCCCCTCCCGGACCATCTCGTCGGTGGCATCGGCGCCGTAGAGCAGGTCACGCACCATCTTCCGGTGCCGCGGGTGGTCCGGCGGCACGAGCGCGCGCAGCCGCTCCACCAGGGCCGCGCCGGCCAGCGCCGCGGTCAGCACGCCGGGGCGGATCCGGGCCATGCGGCCGCCGGCCGACCGGGGGTCGGAGGCGAGGTCGCCGGCCGACGTCGACACCAGCGCCGCGCCACGCACCCGGTCCCCGAAGAGCTCGGGCCGGGCCGCGGCCAGGCACATGATGGTCATGCCGCCCATGGAGTGACCGCCGAGGACGACGGGCCCGGTGGGCGCCAGCCGGTCGAGGACGTCGGCCAGGTCCTCGCCGAGCCGGTCGATGGAGACCGGGGCCTCCGGCCGGGGAGCGGGCCAGGCCGAGCGGCCGTGGCCGCGCTGGTCGTAGCGGACCAGGCGCAGGGCGCCGTCGGCGACCGGACCGGCCAGCAGGCCGGCGACGTCGTCCCAGGCGGCCTGCGACAGCGTCCAGCCGTGGGCGAGGACGACGGTCACCGGGGCCTCCTCGCCGCCCTCGGCGGTGGCGTGCAGCCGCGCGCCGTCGGAGGTGGCGACCGCCGCGGTGCGCCGGCGGACCGTCCGGGTGAGCGTGCCGGTCACGCCGCCTCCTCCGTGCGGACGGGCGCCCCGGCGGGGACGCCGACGTAGTTCTCGCGGTCCAGGCGCCGGGTGAGCCTGCGGAACCGGAAGGTGAAGTCCGGCCAGAGCGTGGTGTTGTGGCCGTGCTCGTCGAGGTACCAGCTCGCGCACCCGCCACCGAGCCAGACGGTGCCCTGCGACTTCCGGGCGATGAGGTCGCGGTAGGCCGCCTGCGCCTGCGGGGTGGTCTCCAGGACGGCGAGGCCCTCGGCCGCCATGGTGCGCAGCGCGTCGTCGACGTAGGCCACCTGCGACTCGATCATGTAGACCATCGAGGTGTGCCCGACGCCGACGTTCGGCCCGACCAGCAGGAACAGGTTGGGGAAGCCGGCGACGGTGGTGCTGCGGTTGCTCACCATGCCACCGGCCCACACCTCGGCCAGGGACCGGCCGTCACGGCCGTGGATGCGCTCCGCGATCGGCAGGTCGGTGACGTGGAAGCCGGTGGCGAGCACGAGGGTGTCGGTGGGCCGCTCGACGCCGTCCCGGGTGACGATCGAGCGCGGCCGGACCTCGGCGATGCCCGCGGTCACCAGTTCGGCGTTGGGGGCGCAGAGGGCGGGGTAGTAGTCGTTGCTGATCAGGATCCGCTTGCAGCCGATCGTGTAGTCCGGCGTCAGCGCCGCCCGGAGCCGGGGGTCGCGTACCTGGCGGTGGAGGTGGGCCCTCGCCAGCCGGCCGACGGGCCGGAGGAACGCCCGCCGCTTGGCCATGCCGATCACGAGGAACTCGCGCAGCGCGTAGAGCGCCCCGCGGACGGCGCGCTGCACCCCCGGCACCAGGCGGTACAGCCGGCGGGCCCACGGCTTCACCGGGTGGTCGGTGCGGGGGACCACCCAGGGCGGGGTGCGCTGGTAGACCGCGATGCTCTCCACCTGCGGCTGGATGGCCGGCACGATCTGGACGGCCGAGGCGCCGGTGCCGATGACGGCTACGTGCTCACCGCCCACGTCGTGCGAGGGGTCCCAGCGCGCCGAGTGCATGACGGTGCCCTCGAAGGTCTCCAGGCCCGGGATGTCCGGGTAGGTCGGATCGGCGAGCGCCCCCGCGGCGGAGACCAGCACCTGGGCCCGGAACTCGCCGGCCGTCGTCCGCACCTGCCAGCGGCGCGCCGCGTCGTCCCACCGGGCATCGGTCACCTCCGCCCCGAAGACGCAGTGCCGGCGCACGTCGAACCGGTCGGCGGTCGCCTGCAGGTAGGCCTGGATCTCCGGCTGCTCGGAGTAGGCGCGGGGCCAGTCCGGGTTGGGGGCGAAGGAGTAGGAGTACAGGTGCGACTGCACGTCGCACGCCGCGCCCGGATAGGTGTTGTCGCGCCAGGTGCCGCCGACGTCCCCGGCCCGCTCCAGGAGGACGAAGTCGGTCTCCCCGCGCTGCCGCAGCGTGATCCCCATGGCCAGGCCGGCGAAGCCGGACCCGATGACGGCCACCCGCACCTCGCGCGGGGCGGCGGAGGTGGTGGCGTGCGTCCGCGTCGTGCTGGTCACCTCGGTCGGCTCCTTCCCTCGGCTTGCTGAGCAACGATCAACAAGCTACAACATCTGTTGAGCAGTGCTCGATGGGAGCGCGACGAGCCGAGGAGCAACCCGATGGCGTCCCGACACCGCACCCCGCTGGCCGGGAGATCGGTCCTGATCACCGGCGCCGCCCGGGGCATCGGCGCCGCGCTGGCCCGGAAGGCGGCCGCGCGCGGGGCGCGGGTCACCCTCGTCGGACTGGAGCCCGACGAGCTGGCGCGGGTCGCCGGCGAGCTCGGCCCCGAGCACCTGTGGGTGGAGGCCGACGTGACCGACGCCGACGCGCTGGCCGCGGCGGTGCGGCGCACGGTGGACACGTTCGGCGGGCTGGACGTCGTCGTCGCCAACGCCGGCATCGCGCCGCTCACCACGGTGATGACGAGCTCGGCCCACGCGCTGGCCCGCACCATCGAGGTGAACCTGATCGGCACGATGCTGACCGCGCACGCCGCCCTGCCCGAGGTCGCGAAGCGCAGGGGGCACGTGCTGCTCGTCAGCTCCGCGGCGGCGTTCACCGTCCTCCCCGGCATGAGCGCCTACTGCGCGTCCAAGGCCGGCGTCGAGCGCTTCGGCGACGCGCTGCGGCTGGAGGTCGCGCACCGCGGCGTCACGGTGGCCAGCGCCCACCCCACGTGGATCGACACCGACCTGGTGCGCGACACCGAGGCCGCGCTGCCCACCTTCGCCGAGACCCGCCGGCAGCTGCCGGGGCCGCTGGGTGCGTACACGTCGGTCGAGGCCTGCGCCGAGGCGCTGGTGCAGAACCTGGAGACGCGCCGCCGGCGGGTGTTCGTCCCGCGCTCGGTGGGCACCGTCGCCGCCCTGCGCCAGCTGGTCACCGGCGTCCTCGCCGAGAAGGTGGCGACGGCGGTCGCGGCGAAGCGGGTGCCCCAGCTCGAGCGGGACATCGCGGCGCTGGGGGGCCGCGAGTTCGGCACCCACTCGCTCGGGGCGCAGCCCAGTAGCGGTCCGGCGGCCTGACCGGGCCGCCTACGGTGGGTGCCGTGCGGCGCTTCTTCTACGACACCGAGTTCATCGAGGACGGCACCACCATCGACCTCGTCTCCATCGGCGTCGTGGACGAGACCGGGCGGGAGTTCTACGCGGTGAGCACGGAGTTCGACCCCGACCGGGCCATCCCGTGGGTGCGCCGCAACGTCCTCGACCAGCTGCCCCCGCCGGCGGACCGGGCGTGGCGGAGCCGGGAGCGGATCCGGGATGACCTGCTCTCCTTCCTGACCGCGCCGGGGGAGGAGATCGAGCTCTGGGCGTGGTTCGCCGCCTACGACCACGTGGCGCTCTGCCAGCTGTGGGGTGCGATGCCGGCGCTCCCGCGGCCGATCCCGCGGTTCACCCGCGAGCTGCGCCAGCGCTGGGACGACTCCGGGCAGCCGCCGCTGCCGCCCAAGCCGCAGGGCACGCACGACGCGCTGGTCGACGCCCGCTACAACCTGGCCCGCTGGAACGCGATCGAGGCCGCCCGCGGGTGATCCCGCGGACGGCCCCGGCCGTCGATCCCTGCAGCCTCAGACGGTGAACACCGAGAGCAGCCGGTTGAGCTCCTTGGACAGCGCGTCGAGCTCCTGCGCCGACGTGCGGGCCCGGTCGACGTCGGACGCGCTGTCGTCGGCGTCCTGGCGCACCGAGGTCAGCGTCGTGGTGACGGCCCCGGCACCCTCCGCGGCGCTGGCGACGCTGCGGCTGAGCTCGCGGGTGGTCGCCGTCTGCTCCTCGACGGCGCTGGCGATCGTCGTCTGGTGGTCGTTGATCGCCCGGACCACCTCGGCGATGCGGGCGATCGACCGCACCGCGTCGGTGGTCTCGGACTGGATGCCCTGGACCCGCTGGGCGATCTCCTCGCTGGCCTTGGCCGCCTCCTGGGCGAGCTCCTTGACCTCGTTGGCGACGACGGCGAAGCCCTTGCCCGCGTCGCCGGCGCGGGCCGCCTCGATGGTGGCGTTGAGCGCCAGCAGGTTCGTCTGCTCGGCGACCCCCGAGATGACCTTGACGACGTCGCCGATCTCCGCGGAGCTGGCCCCGAGCGCGGCGATCGTGGTCTCGGTCTGCTCGGCGAGCGAGGCGGCCTGGCGCCCGACCTCCGCGGCCTCGGCGGCGCTGCGGGCGATCTCGGTGATCGAGGCGCCCATCTCCTCCGCGCCGGCGGCGGCCGACGAGACGCTGCTGCTGATCTCCGACGCCGCGCCGTGCGCCCCCTGCGCCTGGTCGCGGCTGCGGGAGGCCCGCTGCGCGAGCCCGTCGGCCACGGCGGAGACCCCGGCCGCGGAGGAGGCGACCTCCCGGGCGCAGCGGTGGATGTCCCGCACGGTGCCGGCGACCTTTTCGACGAAGCGGTTGAAGGCGCCGGAGAGCTGCCCCACCTCGTCGTCGCGGGAGTCGTCCATCCGCTGGGTCAGGTCGCCCTCGCCGTCGGCGATCTCGGCCATGCGGTCGCGCAGGCGGGTCAGCGGACGGGTGAGCCGGCGGCCGACCCACAGCGCGATCAGCCCGCCCACGACGGCGATGAGCAGCGCCGCGAGCACCATCGCCCAGACCATCGAGGTGCGGCCCTCGGCCAGCGCGTCCGTGGCACCGGCGAAGTCGGCGTCGCGGGTGACGGCGGTGATCACCCAGTCCCACGGCGCGTAGTAGGAGACGCGGGCCGTCATGGGGCCCTCCTCGGGGTCGACGTAGCGCACCGTCGCCTGCTCGCCCTCCTCGAGCGGCAGGGCGGCGTCGACGATCTGCCGCACGTAGGGCGCGCCCTCGGCGTCGGCCGCGTCGATCAGCTGCTCGCCGTCCCGCGCACCGCCGGGGCTGACCAGGACGCTGCCGGCCCGGTCCCCGGTGCCGCCGAAGACCTCGATGTGACCGTGCTCGCCGATGGTGGTCGACTCCAGGCCCTGGCGGAGGGAGGGCAGGTTGGTCTGCTTCACCCCGACGTAGAGGACGCCGACGACGTCGCCGGTGGGGCCCAGGATCGGCTCGTAGGCCGACACCAGCCACGAGTCGACGACGAACGCGTTGCCGCGGTAGGTCTGCCCGCTGCTGACGGCGGCGGCGACCGGGTTGGGCGTGCCGTCGGGGTTGACGGCGGGGATGTAGGTGCCGATCGCGCGCGAGCCGGACGCGGCCTGCACGTTCGTCGCGACCCGCAGGAAGTCGCCCTCGGGCGTCTTCTGGAACAGCGTCACGGTGGCGCCGACCATCGCCATGACGTCGTCGACGACCGGCGTCCGGACCGCCATGTCGGTGTTCTGGCCCAGCCACTCGCCCCCGACCAGGACGCGCGGCAGGGTGAGCCGCGTGACCTCGCCGTCCATCTGGTTCCTGGCGTCCCAGGTCACGAGGTTGCGGCCGGAGGCGTCGATGGCGAAGCCCCCGGACTGCTGCAGCACGTACCGCGCCGCGTTGAGGTCGTGGTCGACCTTCACGGCCGTCGACGCGCCCTGGGTGGCGACCAGGTCGTAGGCGCCCCGGGCGGCGCGGCTGATGTTCTCCTCGACGAGGGCGTCCATGTCCCGGGCGGCGTCATCGGCGAACCGGCTGCTCTGCCACGCGCTGACACCGCCCATGGCCACGCCGGTCACGGCGATGCTGGCGACGGCCAGCGCCACCACCTTCGTGCGGATGCCCGTGTTCGAGGGAACCGCCCAGGAGAGCAGGTTCGTCCAGCGCATGTTCGGCCTTCCGGGTCGGGGGCGGCACTCCGTCCGCCGTCCCGGTCCCCATCGGCAGTCCGCGGTCGATCCGGTACCGATCCGGGCAGGCGTGCGAGCGGCGTCGCAGAACCCCTCCCGGAGCCCCGGCCTGCGGCATCATGGCGCGGCCAGGAACAGAGCTGGAGCTGGAGGCGTCCATGCGCATCGGCATCCTCACGGGGGGCGGCGACTGCCCCGGCCTCAACGCGGTCATCCGCGCGGTCGTGCGCAAGGGCGTCGGGCACGACGGCGACGAGGTGATCGGCTTCCGCGACGGCTGGCGGGGGGTGCTGGACGGCGACGCCGTGCCGCTGGACCTGGCGGCGGTGCGCGGCATCCTGCCCCGCGGGGGCACCGTGCTCGGCACCTCGCGCACCAACCCCTACGCGCGCGAGGACGGCCCCGACCGGGTGCTGGCCTGCCTCGACCGGTGGGGCATCGACGCGCTGGTGCCCATCGGCGGGGAGGACACCCTCGGCGTCGCCACCCGGCTGGCCGACCGCGGGGTGCGCGTGGTCGGGGTGCCCAAGACCATCGACAACGACCTGGACGCCACCGACTACACCTTCGGGTTCGACACCGCGGTGGGCGTGGCGATGGAGGCGATCGACCGGCTGCACACCACCGGGGACAGCCACCACCGCACGCTGGTCGTCGAGGTCATGGGCCGCCACGCCGGGTGGATCGCGCTGCACGCGGGCATGGCCGGCGGGGCGAACGTCATCCTCATCCCCGAGCACCCGTTCGACGTCGACGCCGTCGTCGCGCACGTGCAGCACCGCTTCGACACCGGCTTCTCGCCGATCGTCGTCGTCTCGGAGGGCGCCCAGGCGAGGGACGGCGCGCTCCCCGTGGCGGCCGGGCAGGCGGACGCCTTCGGGCACGTCCGGCTCGGCGGCATCGGCCCGGCGCTGGCCGCGCTGATCGAGGAGCGGACCGGCCGGGAGTCGCGGGCCGTCGTCCTGGGCCACCTGCAGCGCGGGGGCACGCCCTCGCCCTTCGACCGGGTGCTGGCCACCCGGTTCGGGCTGGCCGCGGTGGAGGCGGTGCACGACGGGGAGACCGGCGTGATGGTCGCCCTGCGCGGCACCGACATCGTGCGGGTCCCGCTGGCCACCGCCACCGCCCGGCTCAAGCTCGTGCCGGCCGAGCGCTACGCCGAGGCAGAGGTCTTCTTCGGCTGAGGCAGGCCGCCGCCCCTGGGCCGGTGGGAGCGCGCCGTACGCTGGCCCCCGTGAGCCTCCCCGAACCTGCCGAGCTGGTCCCCGGTCTGGACCGGTGGCGGGAGCTGCCCGCCGCCCAGCAGCCGAGGTGGCCCGACCGGGTCGCCCTGGACGCGGTGCTGGAGACCCTGTCCACCGTGCCACCCATCGTCGCCCCCAGCGAAGTCGACACGCTGCGCGCGCAGCTGGCCGACGTCGCCCAGGGCAAGGCCTTCCTGCTGCAGGGCGGTGACTGCGCCGAGACGTTCGACCTGAACACCGAGCCGCACCTGCAGGCGACCACCCGCACGCTGCTGCAGATGGCCGTCGTCCTCACCTACGGCGCGAGCGTGCCCGTGGTGAAGGTCGGCCGCGTCGCCGGCCAGTACGCCAAGCCGCGCTCCTCGGACACCGACGCCCTGGGCCTGCCGTCCTACCGCGGCGACATGGTCAACTCCCTGGAGCCGGTGCGGGAGTCGCGGATCCCCGACCCCAACCGGCTGGTGCGGGCGTACGCGAACTCCGCGGCCGCCATGAACATGATCCGTGCCTACGCCCGCGGGGGCCTGGCCGACCTGCACGCCGTCCACGACTGGAACCGCGACTTCGTCGCCAACTCCCCGGCCGGGGTGCGGTACGAGGTCATCGCCCGGGAGATCGACCGCGCGCTGGCGTTCATGCGCGCCTGCGGCATCGACTCCGACGCCCTCCGCGGGGTGGAGCTGTACAACTCGCACGAGGCGCTGATCCTCGACTACGAGCGGGCGCTGCTGCGCATGCACGAGGGCCGCCCGTACGCGCTCTCCGCCCACTTCGTGTGGGTGGGGGAGCGCACCCGCCAGATGGACGGCGCGCACATCGAGTTCGCCTCGAAGCTGGCCAACCCGGTCGGCGTGAAGATCGGCCCGACGACGACGCCGGAGCAGGCCACCGAGCTCGTCGAGCGCCTCGACCCGGACGGCGTCCCCGGCAAGCTGACGCTGATCAGCCGCATGGGCAACGGGAAGATCCGGGACGTCCTGCCCGGCATCGTGGAGAAGGTCACCGCCAGCGGCCACCAGGTCGTGTGGCAGTGCGACCCGATGCACGGCAACACCCACGAGTCCCCGACCGGCTACAAGACCCGCCACTTCGACCGGGTCGTCGACGAGGTGCTCGGCTTCTTCGACGTGCACCGGGCGCTGGGCACCTGGCCGGGCGGCATCCACGTGGAGCTGACCGGTGAGGACGTCACCGAGTGCCTCGGCGGCGCGATGGAGATCAGCGACGAGGACCTCAACAGCCGGTACGAGACCGCCTGCGACCCCCGGCTGAACACCGGCCAGTCGCTGGAGCTGGCGTTCCTGGTCGCGGAGATGCTGCGGGGATGACCGACGCTGCCGAGCTCGTCGACCTGCGGTCGGACACCGTCACCCGGCCCACCGCCGGCATGCGCCGGGCCATGGCCGAGGCGGAGGTGGGCGACGACGTCTACGTCGAGGACCCCACCGTCACCGCCCTCGAGGAGCGGACCGCGGAGCTGTTCGGCCACGAGGCGGCGATGTTCGTGCCGAGCGGGACCATGGGCAACCAGATCGGCATGCGCCTGGTCTGCGAGCCGGGGCAGGAGGTGCTCTGCGACGCCGATGCGCACGTCGTCACCTACGAGATGGGCGCCGCGGCGGCGGTCTTCGGCATCTCCACGCGCACCGTGGTGTCCGCCGGCGGCCGGCTGGACGCCGCGCAGCTGATCGAGCAAGTGCGGCCCAGGGACAACTGGCACCTGACGGCGACCGCCGCGGTCGCGGTGGAGAACTCGCACAACCGCGGCGGTGGCCTGGTGCAGCCGCTGGAGGAGCTCCAGGCGCTGTGGGACTGGTCGCGGGGCGCCGACGTCGCCGTGCACCTCGACGGCGCCCGGATCTGGAACGCGCACGCCGCCTCGGGTGTGCCGCTGTCCACCTACGGCCGGCTCGCCGACACCGCGTCGGTCTGCTTCTCCAAGGGGCTCGGCGCGCCCGTCGGCTCGGTGCTGGTGGCGTCGGCGGAGCGGATCGCGGCCGCCCGGCTCTGGCGCAAGCGGCTCGGTGGCGGCATGCGCCAGGTCGGCGTGCTGGCGGCCGCCTGCCTGTACGCCCTCGACCACCACCTCCCGCGTCTGGGCGAGGACCACGAGCACGCCCGCCTGCTGGCCAAGCGGCTGGGGGTGGACCCGGCGGCGGTCGAGACCAACATGGTGGTGCTCGACGGCGTCGAGGCGCCGATGGTGGCCGAGGCCGCGAAGGCGCGGGGCGTGCTGGTCAGCCAGGTCAGCGCCTCCCGGATCCGGCTGGTCACGCACCTCGACGTCGACCGGGCTGCCGTCGAGCGCGCCGCTGACGTCCTCACGGAGCTCCTCGACCGCTGACGTCGCCGCCGCCCCGCCCGGGCCGACCCGCTCGGGGAAGGGGTGAGCCGCGTGCGCACGCGGCTCGACGCGACCACCCCCGGCTCGACCCGCCGCGGGAGGCGGCGGTCAGGAGGCGCCGCGGGAGGCGGCGGTCAGTCGCCGATGAGGGAGTTGAGCAGCTTGATGTCGGCCGCGTGCCCGCCGCAGGGGTCGCCGTCGCGCACGCTCGGTGTCTCGACGACCATCGGCACCCCGGCGGTCGTGCGGTGCCGCACCAGCTCGGCGAACGGGCCGGTGCCGTACGCGCCGGAGCCGATCAGCCCCTCGCCGATCGTGGTGTGCCGGTCGCGCTTGGAGCCGCACTCGTCCAGCGAGTCGTTCACGTGCACCAGGCCCAGCCGGCCGGGGCCGACGGTGGCCTCGAGCGCGTCGAGGGTCGCCGACATCCCACCGGGGACGGCGAGGTCGTGCCCGGCGGCCCAGGCGTGGCAGGTGTCGAAGCAGACGCCGAGCAGCGGGTGGTGCTCCAGCGCGGCGAAGTACGGCCCCAGGTCCTCGACCGTGGCCGCCAGCGCCTTGCCGCCGCCGGCGGTGGGCTCGACCAGCAGCCGCGGCCCGTCCGGGTCGGCGGCCTCCAGCACCGGCAGCAGCTGCTCGTGCAGCTGGCGCAGCGCGGGCTCGTAGCGGTCCTCGCCCACCGCGGAGCCGGCGTGCACGACCACGCCCTGGCAGCCCAGCTGCGCGCCGCGCCGCAGGTTGTGCGCGATCGAGGCGATCGACTGCGCCACGGTCGCCTCGGTGGGGGAGCCGACGTTGACCAGGAACGGGGTGTGGATGAACGACGGCACCCCGCGCTCGGCGCACCCGGCGGTGAACAGCGCGTCCTGCTGCGGGTCCCCGTCGGTGAGCCGCCAGCCGCGCGGGTTGCCGACGAACACCTGCACCGCACGGGCGCCGACGGCGTCGGTGTAGGGCAGGCCGCCCTTGGCCAGGCCGCCCTTGATCTGGATGTGCGCGCCGATCGGCGGCACGGGGGAGGGGTCGGGCACGGGCCTATCCGAAGCTGAGCAGGATGGTGACGGAGGTGCCGCGCTCGACGGTCTCCCCGGCCGCGGGGCTCTGCCGCAGCACCCGGTTGCCGAAGAAGCGGGTGGCCTCCACCTCGAGGCCCGCCTGCTCGAGGATCGACGCGGCCTCGTCGCCGCTGCGGCCGACGACGTCGGGCACGGTGACCAGCGGGACGCCGGCGGAGACCTGGATGCGCACGGTGCTGCCGTAGGGGACCGGCCCGGCCGCGGGGCCGGGCTCGACGGCCATGACCTCGCCCTGGTCGACCTGGTCGCTGCGGCCGTCCTCGATGCGCTCGACGACGAAGCCCAGCGCCTCCAGGTTCGACGTCGCCTGCTCCGGGGTCTGCCCGGTCACGTCCGGGACGGAGACCGGCGCCCGGCCCTGGCTGATCACCACGGTCACGACCTGGTCGCGCTTGAGCGCGGTCCCGGCGGGCGGGTCGAAGCGGACGACGTGGCCCGGGGGCACGGCGTCGTCGTAGTCCTGGCCCCGGGTGATCTGGATCGGCAGGTCGGCCTGCAGGCGCGCCTCGACGTCGTCGACCGGCAGGCCGACGAGCTCCGGCGGCACGGTGTAGCGCTCCAGCCCCTTGGAGACGACGACGCGCACGTCGGTGCCGCGGATGACCTCGCCCGAGGCCGGGTCCGTGGAGATGACGACGCCCTCGGGCACCTCCTCGCTCCACTCCCGGACGACCGGGTCGGGATCCAGACCGGCGTCCTGCAGCAGGTCGATGGCCGCGGCCTCCTGCTTGCCGGTCAGCTCGGGGACGTCGGTCCACCTACCCGAGCCCAGCCACCAGCCGACGGCGCCCACCGTCACGGCCATCAGCAGGACGATCGCGATGAGCAGCCGGGCGCGGCGGCGGCGGACGTGGTCGGGGACGCCGGGGCGTGGCCGGCCGGGGGCGGGCCGGCGTCCGTGCACGTCGGTGGTGGGCCCGGCCCCCATCCCCGGCAGCATGCTGGTGCGCCCGGCGCGGTCGGTGCGGTCGCCGAGCACCGCGGTACCGGGGTTGCTCGGGTGGCCGGGGCGGGGCCGGGTCGGCCGGTTGGTGGGCCGCAGCGTGCCGGGGCCACCGGTGCTCTGCCCGGTCGGCACGGGCACCGGCTCGATGCCGAGGTCGGTGCGCACGTCGGTCAGCTCGGCGAGGAACGCCCCGGCGTCCAGGGGCCGGCCGGCGGGGTCGCGCCGCGTGGTGCGGGCGACCAGCTCGTCGACCTGCCACGGCAGGCCGGGCACCTCGGCCGACGGCGCGGGCACGTCGTGGTGCACGTGCTGGTAGGCGACCGCCAGCGGGGTGTCGCCACCGAACGGCGGGTGCCCGGTGAGCATCTCGTAGAGCACGATCCCGGCGGCGTAGATGTCGCTGCGGGCGTCGGCGCGGCCGCGCTCGAGCTGCTCGGGGGAGAGGTAGGCGACGGTGCCGATGAGCACCCCGCCGGTCTGGCTGGTCTGCCCGGTGCCGACGACGGCGCGGGCCAGGCCGAAGTCGGCGACCTTGACCACGCCGTCGACGCCGATCAGCACGTTCTCCGGCTTGATGTCGCGGTGCACGATGCCGGCGCGGTGCGCGGCGGTGAGGCCGGCGAGCACCGGCTCCAGGACGGCGAACGCCTCGCCGACGGTGAGCCGGCCGCGGGCGCTGAGCAGGTCGCGCAGCGTGCGGCCGCGCACCAGCTCCATGACGAGGAAGACCAGGCCCTGGTCGCTGCCCTGGTCGCTCACGCCCACGACGTTGGGGTGGCTGAGCATCGCGGCCGCCCGCGCCTCGCGGGTGAACCGGTCGACGAAGGTGGGGTCGTGCGCCAGGTGCTCGGCCATCACCTTGACGGCGACGGTCTTGTGCAGGCGGAGGTCGGTGGCCGCGTAGACCGTGGACATGCCGCCCCGCGCCACCCGCTCCTCGAGGCGGTAGCGCCCCTCGAGAACGAGGCCGACCACGGGGTCGGTCACGGCGGTGTCCACACGGCCGAGTGTATGAGTGACGGGGGCGCTGGTCGCTCCGCGACGCGGCGACGGGGGTCACCGGGGCGCCTGTGACGCATGCAGTCCCCCACGTCGAGGAGCCCGTCCCGCTCACCGCACGCGGGGGCGGCGAGGAGGGACGGGGTCATCCGGGCGTCAGGCCAGGTCGAGGCCCGGGTACAGCGGGTGCGCCGCCAGCAGTTCGGCGGCCGCCGCGCGGGTGCGGTCGGCGACGCCGTCGGCGACCACGTACTTCGCCTGCGACGCGCGCCCGTCGCGCGTGGCGGTCGGGGTGGTGGCGGAGAGCACGTCGACGATCAGCTCCGCCGTCCGGTCGAACTCCCCGGGGCCGAAGCCGCGGCTGGTGAGCGCCGGGGTGCCCAGCCGGATGCCGGAGGTGTACCAGGCGCCGTTGGGGTCGGCCGGGACCGCGTTGCGGTTGGTGACGATGCCGGCGTCGAGCAGCGCGGACTCCGCCTGGCGGCCGGTGAGCCCGAACCCGGTGACGTCGACGAGCACCAGGTGGTTGTCGGTGCCGCCGGTGACCAGCCGGGCGCCGCGCTTCGTCAGCCCCTCGGCCAGGACCTGCGCGTTGTCGGCCACCGCCCGGGCGTAGCCGGCGAACTCGGGACGGCGGGCCTCGGCGAACGCCACCGCCTTGGCGGCCATGACGTGGGGGAGCGGGCCGCCGAGCACCATCGGGCACCCGCGGTCGACTGCGTCGGCGAACTCCGGCTGGGCCAGCACGAACCCGCCGCGCGGGCCGCGCAGGGACTTGTGGCTGGTGCTGGTGACGATGTGCGCGTGCGGCACCGGGTCGAAGTCGCCGGTGAGCACCTTGCCGGCCACCAGCCCGGCGAAGTGGGCCATGTCGACCACCAGCGTGGCGCCGACCTCGTCGGCGATCTCGCGCATCGCCGCGAAGTCCACCCGCCGCGGGTAGGCCGAGTAGCCCGCCACGATGATCAGCGGCCGGAACTCGCGGGCCCGGGCGCGGACGGCGGCGTAGTCGAGCAGCCCGGTGGCGGGGTCGGTGCCGTAGGAGGACTGCTCGAACATCTTGCCGCTGATGTTCGGGCGGAAGCCGTGCGTGAGGTGGCCGCCGGCGTCCAGCGACATGCCGAGCATCCGCTGGTCGCCCAGGGCGCGGCGCAGCGTCGCCCAGTCGGCGTCGGTGAGGTCGTTGACGTGGCGGGCGCCGGCCTGCTGGAGCGCGGGCAGCTCCACCCGCTGGGCGAGCACCGCCCAGAAGGCGACCAGGTTCGCGTCGATGCCCGAGTGCGGCTGGACGTAGGCGTACGGGGCCCCGAACAGCTCCCGGGCGTGCTCCGCGGCGAGCGCCTCGACGGTGTCGACGTTCTGGCACCCGGCGTAGAAGCGGTGCCCGGCCGTGCCCTCGGCGTACTTGTCGCTGAACCAGTTGCCCATGGTCAGCAGCACGGCGGGACTGGCGTAGTTCTCGCTCGCGATCAGCTTCAGCGAGCCGCGCTGGTCGGTGAGCTCCTGGCTGATCGCGTCGGCGACGCGGGGCTCGACGGCCCCGATGACCTCCAGGGCGCTGCGGTAGGCGGCCGAGGCGGCGACGCCGTCGAAGGTGTGGGTGGTGCGGGCTGCGGTCACGGGTGCCTCCTGCGCTGAACGACGGTGAGGTGCCCAGGCGCACGGCGACGGTGGTGCGGACCGCTCCCCGGTGGTGGCCCACCTCGACGCGCCAGTCACGGCCCTCGGAGAGGTTAGCGCGCCGCCACCACGGTGTCGGCGGGCACCGACCGGACGTCGTCGAGACCGCAGAGCACCATCGTGTGCTCGAGCTCGTCGGCCAGCCCGGAGAGCACCCGGGCCACGCCCGCCTGGCCGCCGGTGGCCAGCCCCCAGACGATCGGCCGGCCGAGGAAGACCGCCGAGGCCCCGAGGGCGAGCGCGGTCAGCACGTCGGAGCCGGAGCGGACACCGCCGTCGGCGTACACCTCCACGTCGTCGCCCACCGCCTCGACGATCTCCGGGAGCGCCTGCGCGCTGCTGATCGCCGGGTCCACCTGCCGGCCCCCGTGGGTGGTGACCCACACGGCGGCGGCGCCGGCCTGCACGCAGCGGATGGCGTCGTCGCCCCGGAGCACCCCCTTGACCACCACCGGCAGCCCGGACAGCTCGCCGAACCGGGCGATCTCGTCGAAGGTCCAGGTGCCGGTGGCCAGGCCGTCCAGCGTCGGCTCCTCGCCCTCCGGCGGCCGGTTGGCCATCCGGACGCCGGCGCGGTGCACGAAGTCGTGCCGCAGGTCGCGGCGGCGCCTGCCCAGCAGCGGCACGTCGACGGTGAGCACCAGCGCCCGGTAGCCGGCGTCCCCGGCGCGGCGGGCGAGGTCGTCGGTGTGCCGCTCGGAGTGCAGCCGGTAGAGCTGGAACCACTTCGGGCTCGCGGGCGCGACGGCGGCGACCTCCTCCAGGCTGTGGTTGGCGCTGGTGGACACGGTCATCAGCGCGCCGGTCGCGGCGGCGGCCCGGGCGGTGGCGAGCTCGCCGTCGGGGTGCGCCATGGCCTGGTAGGCCCACGGGGCGATGCCGATCGGGGTGCGCACCGGGCTGCCGAGCAGCTCGGTGCCGAGCGCGGCGGTGGTGGTGCCGCGCAGCACCCGCGGCCGCAGCCGCCAGGCCCGCCAGGCGGCCGTGGCCTCCCGCACCGTCGTCTCGGTCTCGGCGCCGCCGGCGTAGTAGTCGTACACCGGCGCGGACAGCAGCTGCCGGGACCGGGACTCCAGCTCCTCGAAGTCGACGAAGGGCGGTTCGGCGCCCGGCTCCTCCGCGGCCTCGGCCGCCCCGTCCCACCCGCTGGTCCCCGGTACCGGGCTGCTCGCTGGTCCACCGCTCGCCATAGGCTGACACTCTATGGACACGCTCACGCCCGCGGAGGTCGCCCAGCTGCTGGGCACCTCGCCCAACCGGGTCCGGCAGCTGCTGCGCGACCGGAAGCTGATGGCCGTCCCCGGGAGCGGGAACGGCAGGATCCCCGCCGCGTTCCTGCAGGACGGCGCGGTGCTCAAGCACCTGCCCGGGCTGCTGACGGTCCTGCGCGACGGCGGCTTCAGCGACGAGGAGGCCTTCGACTGGCTCTTCCGCGAGGACGAGTCGCTGCCCGGCACCCCGGTGCAGGCGCTCCGCGACGACCGGCACACCGAGGTCACCCGCCGGGCCCAGGCCCTGGCGTTCTGAGCCGGGTGCATCCGGAGCCGGTGCGGGAACGGAAGCCCGACCCGTGGAGCAGCTGACGTACCTCGGCCTGCTGGCCGGCTGCCTGGTGGTGACCGCGCCGCTGGAGCTGGTCCTGGGTGTCCGGGTGTACGCGCGCTGGCGCCGGCTGCTGCTCGCCGTCGTCCCGGAGTTCGTCGTGTTCGTGAGCTGGGTGCTGTACGCCATCGCGCAGGGGCACTGGGGCTACTCGGCCGAGCGCACCGTCGGCGTCCGGCTGCCGGGCGGGATCCCGCTGGAGGAGATCCTGTTCTTCCTCGTCGTCCCGCTGTGCTCGGTGCTGGCGCTGGAGGCGGTGCGGAAGGTGACCCGCTGGGACGCCGGCTACCCCGCCGAGGAAGCGGAGGCGCGCCGGTGAGCTACAGCGCCCTGGCGGTCACCGCGGTGGTCGCGGTCCTGGTGGTGGACCTCGCCGTCTACCGCACCCGCATGGTGACCCGGCCGGTGTTCTGGGTGGCCTACGCGATCATCGTGGGCTTCCAGCTGCTGATGAACGGCGTGCTCACCGGGCTGGACGTGGTCACCTACGACCCGGCCACCATCTGGGGGCCGCGCGTCGCCTACGCGCCGGTGGAGGACCTGCTCTTCGGGTTCGCCATGGTCACCCTCACCCTGGCCAGCTGGGCGGCGGTCAACCGGCGGGCGAACACCGCCAGGCGGCGCGGCCTGGACACCGACACCCGCCGGTCGAGCACCCGGTAGCCCGCGCGCTCGATCTCGGTGAGGATGCCGCCGTAGAGGTCGGTGGCCGCTCGGACGCAGTCCCGGGACTCCGGCGCGAGCATCGGGGTGCCGGGCGCGGCGTCGTCGTAGCGGCGGCGCACGATCGCGACCATCTCCCGCATCAGCTCCCGGAAGCCGTCGTCGAAGCGCTTCTCGGCCAGCTGCTCGCGGGTGACCCCGTGGGCGGCCATCAGGTCGGCGGGCAGGTAGACCCGGCCGCGGTCGACGTCCTCGCCGACGTCGCGCAGGAAGTTGGTCAGCTGGAACGCCTCGCCGAGGGCGATGGCGTGCGGCGCCGCCTCCTCGCGGGTCACCCCGGACGCGGTCCCGAGCACCGGCAGCACCTGCAGCCCGATCACCGACGCCGAACCCCACATGTAGCGGTCCAGGGCATCCATCGTGGGATAGCCGGTGACGTCGAGGTCGCTGGTCATGGCGGCCAGGAAGTCGACGAGGTGCTCGACGGGGATCGCGTAGCGGCGGTAGGTGTGCACCAGCGCCAGCCGCACGGGGTCGTCCGACCACCCGGACTCGAGCTCGGCGAGCAGCGCCTTGGACCAGGTCATCAGGTCGCCGGCCGGGTCGGCGCCGGGGTGGTCGACGAAGTCGTCGGCGACCCGGGCGGCGGCGTAGAGGGCGTGCACCGCCGGCCGCCGCTCGGGCGTGAGCAGCCGGGTGGCCAGGTGGTAGCTCTTGCCGTGCTCGGCGGCGATGGCGGCGCAGTGGCGGTAGGCCGCGGTCAGCTGCGCCTGCCGGGCGGCCTGGGTGCCGGGGGGCTGCAGCATCACCGCGCCACCGGCCCGGTGATCCGCTCGGCGGCCAGCCGGCCGCTGATCAGCACCATGGGCACGCCGACGCCCGGCTGCACCGACGACCCGGCCAGCACCACGTTCTCGGGGCCGCGGCGCGGCAGCGTGGACGGGCGGAACGGGCCGGTCTGCCCGAAGGTGTGCGCCAGCGCGAACGGGGTGCCGGCGGCCATGCCCTGCGCCGCCCAGGTGGCCGGGGTGTCCATGTGCTCCACCTCGATCGCGCCGGAGAGGCCGGTCACGCCGCGGGCCTCCAGCGCGGCCAGCAGCTCCTCCCGGTAGCGCGGCCCGAGGGCATCCCAGTCCAGGCGCGGGTTGCCGCCGCTGCGCGGGTCCAGGTTGGGGGTGGGGGCGACGACGCTGAGCACCTGCCCGCCGTCCGGGGCCAGCGACCGGTCGGTGCGCGAGGGCATGCTGATCAGCAGGCTGGGGTCGCTCATGGGGCGGCCGTCCCGGGTCAGCTCGTCGAAGACCTGGCGCCACGAGTGGCCGAAGCTGATCGTGTGGTGCGCCTGCTCCGGCAGCTCGGCCCGCACCCCGAGGTGGAGGGCCACGCAGGACGGCGAGTAGACCGGGCGGCGGGGTCCGCGCAGCCCTGGCACGAGGGCGTGCGGGGCGTCGGTGGTGACGACGACGGCGTCGGCGGGCAGCCGGTCGCCGCCGTCGAGCAGCACGCCGGTGACGCGCTCGCCGTGGAGCTCCAGCTCGTCGACGGCGGTGCCGTACCGGAAGGTGACGCCCGCGTCGGCCGCGGCGGCGGCGAGCGCCCGCGGCACCGCTCCGATGCCACCGACCGGGTGCCAGACGCCGGCGCCGATGTCGAGCTGGGCGATGACCGCGTAGGCGGCGATGGCGCGGAAGGGGGAGACCCCGGCGTAGAGGGCCTGGAAGCTGAAGAGCCGGCGCAGCCGGTCGTCGGTGAAGTACCGGCCCACGTGGTTCGACAGCCGGCCGAAGCCGCCGCGCCGGACGAGGGCGAGCAGCTCGGGCCCCAGCAGGTCCAGCGGCGAGTCCAGGTTGCGGTCGATGAAGGTGGCCAGCTGCAGGCGGTAGAGCTCGGCGAGGTCGGCGAGGTAGCGGCGCAGCGCGTCGGCCTCGCCCGGCCCGCAGAGCGCGGCGACCTCGGCGGCGAAGGCCTCCGGGTCGGCGTGCACGTCCAGGTGCGTGCCGTCGGCGTACTGCGCCCGGTAGCTCGTCTCCAGCCGGCGCAGCTCCAGCCGGTCCTCGAGCCGGTCGCCGACGGCCGCCAGGGTCTCCTCGACGACCTCCGGCGCGGTGAAGACCGACGGGCCGGTGTCCAGCGCGTACCCGTCGCGCTCGATGCGCCCGGCCCGCCCGCCGGGGCCGCCGGCGCGCTCGACGACGGTGACCTCGCGGCCGGCGCCGCGCAGCCGCAGCGCGGTGGCCAGCCCCGCGAGCCCGGCCCCGACGACGACGACGCGGTCGGTGCGGCCCGGGACGGTGCGGACCATCAGGCGGTGCGCGACGTCGCGGCGACCGCGAGCGCGTCCAGCGCCCGGCGGGCGTCGTCGGCCAGCGGCGCCTCGGCGATCGCCTCGCGGGCGCGGGCGGTGCTCAGTGCGATCCGCTCCTCGACCCGGTCGCGGGCGCCGGTGCCGACCAGCAGGTCGCGCAGCGCCTCGAACTCCTCGTGCCCGGCCTCGGGGTTGCCCAGGAGCTCGTCGAGCAGTGCGCGCCCGGCGTCGTCGGCGGCCTCCGCGGCCAGCGCCACCAGCAGGGTCTGCTTGCCTTCCCGCAGGTCGTCGTCGGCCGACTTGCCGGTGACCTCCGGGTCGCCGAAGACGCCGAGGAGGTCGTCGCGCAGCTGGAACGCCTCGCCCAGGGGGAGCCCGATGGCGGTGCACGCCTCGACCACCCGTGGCCCGGCCCCGGCGATCGCCACGCCGAGCTGGAGGGGGCGCTGGACGGTGTACCCCGCGCTCTTGTAGCGGGCGACGGTGAGCGCGCCGTCCGGGCCCGGCAGCCCGCCGGCGGCCCGCAGGAGGTCCAGGTACTGGCCGGCGGTGACCTCCGTGCGCATCGTGTCCCAGACGGCGCGGGCCCGGCCGAGCGCCGCCTCGGAGATGCCCGAGCAGCGCAGCAGCTCGTCGGACCACACCAGCGCCAGGTCGCCGACGAGGATCGCCGCGCCGACGCCGAACAGCTCCTCGTCCCCGGAGAACCCGGAGTCGGCGTGCCGGCCGGCGAACCCGACGTGCGTGCTCGGGCGGCCGCGCCGGGTGCCGGCGGCATCCATCACGTCGTCGTGCACCAGCGCGCTGGCGTGCACGAACTCGAGGGCGGCGACGGCGCGGAGCACGGCGTCCTCGTCCTCCCCGGCGCCCGGGCCCTGGCCGCGCGCCCCGCGCCAGCCCCAGTAGGCGAAGGAGGGGCGCAGCTTCTTCCCCCCCTCGGCGACGGCGCACACCTCCTCCACCACGGGGACGAGGCTGGCGTCCATCGCGGCGAGCGTGGCGCGTTGCTGGTCGAGGAAGCCGGTGAGCGCGTCGGCGACCGCGGTCCGCACCCGGTCGAGCTCCGCGACCGACAGCGGGGGGGCGAGGCGGGCGGACTCGCGCTGCTGCGCCCCGGCGGTCATGCGGTCAGTATCGCCCAACCCGGTGGGGTGCCGCCCCACCAGCGGCCGGGCCGAGGGGGTCGGCTGCATCGTTCCTCCGTCGATCCGTGCTTCCGTCGTCCGCGACACGCCCTCTTCCGCGCGGGGGCCGGTCCCGGATGCACCGGTGCGCCGTCCGGGGAGACGGCCCCCGGGCCGCAGGGGTGCCGCCCGTACCCTCGGGTGCCGTGACACCCACCGTCCGCGAGCTCCTGGCCACCGAGCACCCGACGTGGTCGTTCGAGTTCTTCCCGCCCAAGACCCCGGCGGGGGAGGAGCAGCTCTGGACGGCGCTGCGCGAGCTGGAGCGGCTGCACCCCTCGTTCGTCTCGGTGACCTACGGGGCCGGCGGCTCCACCCGCGAGGGCACCGTGGCGATGACCGAGCGGATCGCGGCGGACACCACCATGACGCCGCTGGCGCACCTGACCGCGGTCGACCACAGCGTCGCGGAGCTGCGGCACGTGATCAGCCGGCTGGCCGCGGCGGGGGTCCGCAACATCATGGCGCTGCGCGGCGACCCGCCGGGCGCCGATCCGCAGGCGGACTGGGTCGCCCACCCCGAAGGGCTGCGGTACGCCTCCGAGCTCGTCGAGCTGATCCGCTCGGTCGGCGACTTCTCCGTCGGCGTCGCCGCCTTCCCCGAGCGGCACCCCCGCTCGCCGGACTTCGACACCGACGTCGAGATGTTCGTGGCCAAGTGCCGGGCCGGGGCGGACTTCGCCATCACGCAGATGTTCTTCCGTGCGGAGGACTACCTGCGGATGCGCGACCGGGTCGTCGCGCGTGGCTGCGAGGTGCCGGTCGTCGCCGGCGTCATGCCGGTCACCAACGTCCGGCAGATCACCCGGATCGTGCAGCTGTCGGGCCAGGCGTTCCCGCCGGAGCTGGCCCAGCGGTTCGAGGCGCTCGACGGCGACGCGCCCGAGGACAAGGCGGCGGTCCGCGCCCTGGGTGTCGAGGTGGCCACCGACCTGTGCCGCCGGCTGCTCGACGAGGGGGTGCCGGGCATCCACTTCATCACCATGAACCGCTCGACGGCGACCCGCGAGGTGTTCGCCAACCTGGCCGGCCGGGTGCCCGCCGTCCGCTGAGCCGTCACCGGGCCGGCTGCACGCCCTCCAGCAGGTCGGCGGCGCGGGCGGCCGCCCGGCGCAGGCCCTCCCGCTCGGAGGCGTACCCGCCGGCGACGCCGACGACCGGCAGGTTGGACACGGCGCGGGCGAAGAGCTTCCCCTTCGGCCGCGCGTCCAGCGCGTCGTCGATGCGGCCCAGCAGCCGGGCCGCCCGCCAGAGCGTCCGGGCCGCGCCGGAGGCCCCGCGGCGCTCGTCACGGGGGCCGAGGGCCCCCTCCACGTAGGTGCCCTTGGCGCGGGTGAGCAGCGGCTGGACCTGCTCGGCGG
Organism: Blastococcus sp. KM273129; assembly: GCF_021698995.1. Lineage (NCBI taxonomy): Bacteria > Bacillati > Actinomycetota > Actinomycetes > Geodermatophilales > Geodermatophilaceae > Blastococcus > Blastococcus sp. KM273129. The sequence continues at coordinate 56,149 of NZ_SSXB01000004.1, forward strand.
TGAGCTCGCGCCGCAGCAGCACCCGGGCCAGCAGCGAGACGCGCTCGGCGGGCGGCTCGACCCCGTGCTCGCCGGCGACGCCGAGGACGACGAGGGCCTGCACCGCGGTGCCGACGGTGTTCTGCAGCGGCAGCAGGTCGGCGAGCTTGCCGGCGAAGCGCGGCGCGGCCGACACCCCGGCCGCCACCCGGGACACCCGGTCGGCCCACCACTCGTCGCGCTCCTCGCGCGGCAGCGCCGGGGGCCGGCCCAGCCGGGTCGCGAGCGGGGTGAGCAGCCGGTCGAGCCGGCGGAGGACGTCGACGACGACGGCGTCGCTGATCGGGGCAGCCATGGGTGCGGGGTAACCCGGGTGCCGGTCCGCGACACCCCCGGTGGTGGGCCCTACCCTGCGCCGGTGATCACCGGAGCCGCCGTCCTGGCCTGCGCCGTGCTGGGCGGCCTCGCCGTCTTCCAGGTGGCGCTGGCCGCCGGGCGGCCGTGGGGCCGGTTCGCCTGGGGCGGGCAGCACGACGTGCTGCCGCCGCGGCTGCGCGCCGGGAGCGCGGTCTCCGTCGTCCTGTACCTGGTCTTCGCCGTCGTCGTCCTGGCGGCCGCCGGGCTCGTCGCGGTGCTGCCCGCGGCCGTGGCCGACGTCGGCATCTGGGTGCTGACCGGCTACCTCGCGCTCGGCGTCGTGCTGAACGGCATCTCGCGGAGCCGGCCCGAGCGGTTCGTCATGACGCCGCTGGTGCTGCTGCTCGCCGTCTGCTGCCTGGTCGTCGCCCTCGGGTGAGGCGGCCGGTCCGGGGCGCCGGCCGCGCCCCGGACCGGTCGGTCACACCCCGGCGCCGTGCCTGCCCTCGCCGGCGGCGAACCGCGCGGCGCCCGGCAGCGCGTCGACGGCGAGCGAGACCAGGCCGTGGCGGAACTCGTTGGCCATCGCCGCCTCCTCGTCCAGGCCGTCCTGCTCGAGCAGCGAGGCGCGGTCCTCGCGCAGGCAGGTCTGCGGGAAGGTGGCGATCCGGGCGGCCAGCGCCTGCGCCTCGGCCAGCGCCCGGCCCGGGGCGACCACCCGGTTGACCAGTCCGATCTGCAGCGCCTCGGTCGCGTCGACGCCGCGCCCGGTGAGGACCAGGTCCATCGCGCGGGAGGTGCCGATCAGCCGGGGCAGCCGCACGGTGCCGCCGTCGACGAGCGGGACGCCCCAGCGCCGGCAGTAGACCCCGAGCACCGCCGTCTCGTCGGCCACGCGCAGGTCGCACCACAGCGCCAGCTCCAGCCCGCCGGCGACCGCGTGCCCGGCGATGGCGGCGATGACCGGTTTGCGCAGCCGCATCCGGGTGGGCCCCATCGGTCCGTCCCCGTCGGTCTCCGTGCGGTTGCCGCGGCCGGTGCCGATCGCCCGCAGGTCCGCGCCGGCGCAGAAGGTGCCGCCCTCGCCGTGCAGCACCGCGACGGCGGCCTCCTCGTCCTCGTCGAAGGCCCGGAAGGCGTCGGCCAGCGCAGCGGCGGTCGGCCCGTCGACGGCGTTGCGCGCCGCGGGCCGGGAGAGCCGCACCGTCGTCACCGGGCCGTCCCGCTCGACGGTCACCGCACCGGTCACGACGAGCGCTCCGCGGCGTCGGCCCACAGCGGCTCGCGCAGCGCCCGGCGGAGGATCTTGCCGACGGGGGAGAGGGGGAGCTGGTCGACGACGTGCACGGCCTTGGGCACCTTGTAGCCGGCCAGCGCGCCGCGGACCGCCTCCCGCAGCTCGTCCGGGCGGGCGCTCGCCCCGGGGCGGAGCGTGACGAAGGCGGTGACCGCCTCCACCCACGTCGGGTCGGGGGCGGCGACGACGGCCGCCGCCGAGACCGCCGGGTGCGCCATCAGCGCCTCCTCGACCTCCCGCGGGTACACGTTGTAGCCGCCGGTGATGATCATGTCGCTGGTGCGGTCGACCAGGGTCAGGTAGCCGCGGTCGTCCAGCCGGGCGAGGTCGCGGGTGGCGATCCAGCCGGCGGCGTCGACCGTCTCGGCGGTGAGCCCGGGCGCCTCGTGGTAGCCGGCCATGCCGAACGGGGCGCGCACCTGGAGCTCGCCGATCTCCCCGGCCGGGAGGGCGCCGCCGTCAGGGCCCACGACGCGCACCTCGGCGTCCACCGAGGGGTGGCCGCAGGTGCCCGCGAGAGCCGGGTCGGTGTGGTCCGTGGCGTCGAGCACCGTGATCGCGAGGGGTGCCTCCGTCTGCCCGTAGTACTGCACGAGGCGCGGGCCCCAGACGTCGAGGGCCTGGGCGAGCACGGGGCCGGGCATCGGGCTGGCCCCGTACACCGCCGTCCGGAGGCTGGAGACGTCGGCGCGCTCGGCGGCGCCGGAGGAGAGCAGCATCCCCAGCATGGTGGGCACGAGGTTGATCTCGGTGGCCCGGTAGCGGGCGAGGGAGTCGAGGTAGCTGCCCGGGTCGAAGCCGGGCAGGACGGCCGCGGCGCCACCGCGGATCCAGTACGGCAGCACGAAGGTGCCGCTGGCGTGGATCAGCGACGCCGCGTGCAGCATGACCGAGTCGCGCCCGGGGGAGACCAGGTTGGCCAGGATGTTGGCGCAGATCGCCGCGTAGCTGGCCTGGGTGTGCACCACGGCCTTGAGCGAGCCGGTCGTGCCCGAGGTGTAGAGGATCAGCACCGGGTCGGCCGGCTCGGCCGGCAGCTGCGGGTCGGCGGGGCTGGCCTCGGCCATCTCGTCGAGCAGGTCCAGCGCCGCCACGTCGGGGGCCTGCCCGAGGCTGACCAGCCGCAGCCCGTCGACCCGCCCGGCGAGCTCCGCCGCCCGTCCGGCGAGCGCGGCGCCGTGCACGAGGAGCCGGACCCCGGTCGCGGCCAGCATCCGCGCCTGCTCGTCGGCCGAGAGCCGGGCGTTGAGCGGCACCCGCGCCGCGCCGGCCTTGAGGCAGGCGAAGTCGATCGGCACCGACCACAGGCCGTTGTCGACCAGCAGGCCCACCCGGTCCCCGCGGGCGACGCCCAGCCCGATCAGGACGTTCGCCATCCGGTTGGCGGTGTCGTCCACCTCCCGGAAGGTCAGCGACGCGTCGCCGCTCAGCACCGCCGTCCGCTCCGCGAACCGCCGGGCGCCCCGTCGAACCAGATCCACCGTCAACACCGGTTGCCACTCCCTCTCGCCGCTGGTGCGGCGAACTTACAGTCAGTCCGGACGGTTTGTCAGCGCCTATCCTCTTCCGGTGACCGAGCGACGGACCCAGGAGCAGCGGCGCGCGGGCACCCGGTCCCGGCTGCTCGCCGCGACGATCGACTGCCTCGTCGAGCACGGGTACGCGGGCACGACCACCCAGCGGGTGCAGGAACGGGCGGGGCTGTCGCGCGGGGCGCTGCTGCACCACTTCGCCACCAAGGAGGCGCTGCTGGTCGCCGCCGTCTCGCACGTCGCCGACGCGCAGATCGCCCAGGTGCGCGCCGATGCCGGTGCCGGCCGGGTGCGCGACGAGGTGGACCTCCTGCACCACGTGATGTCCGGCCCGCTCTTCCTGGCCGGGCTCGAGCTGTGGTCGGCCGCGCGCACGGAACCGGCCCTGCGCTCGGCCCTGCTGCCCGCCGAGCGGCGCGTGGGGGCGGCCGTCCGGGAACTGGTCGCCGAGCTCTTCCCGGCGGCCCCCCGCGACCGGGCCGAGATCGACGGGCTGCTCGCCCTCTACCGGGGGCTGGCGCTCACCAGCGTGCTCCGGGACGGCGGCGACCTCGACCGGCGGGTGCTCCGGCTGTGGGTCGACCGCGTCCTCGGCACCCCGGCCGTGCCGGTGGACGGAGCCGCCCGACCCGCCGCCCGGTGAGTTCCCGGTGAGGACGCGGAGGTGGCCCGCCGGGCCGGGGCCGCGGTCTACGGTGGCCGCCATGGCGTCCCGCGCACGGGCGGCGGCCCCGCGCTGGGCCGTCGTGGGGGTGGTCGTCGCCGTCCTGGCCGCGCTCCCCGCGATCGTGGGCGCGCTGCCGGTCACCGACGAGCCCGTGCCCGCGGCCGAGCTCCGCGCGGCGGTCCTGGCCTCGGCCGGCGTGCAGTACTCGGGCTACGCGGAGTCGGCCGGCGGGCTGGCCCTCCCGGTGACCGACCAGCTGGACTCGGTCGCCGACCTGTTCAGCGACCGCACCGAGATGCGTGTCTGGTGGCGGGGCCCCGACGACCACCGGGTCGACGTGGTCACCCCGGCCGGCGAGACGGGCATCCACCGCGACGCGCGGGGCACCTGGACGTGGGAGTACGAGCGGGCCACCGCGACCCGTGCGGCCGCCACGCCGCTCGCGCTGCCCGCGCCACCGGACCTGCTGCCCGCCACCCTGGGCCGCCGGCTGCTCGCCGAGGCCGCCGAGGGGGAGCTGACCCGCATCGGGGCGCGGCGGATCGCCGGCCGGGACGCACTCGGGCTGCGCGCCAGCCCCGCGGAGCCGGCCTCGGCGGTGCGCCAGGTCGACGTGTGGGTGGACCGGGCCAGCGGCCTGCCGGTGCAGGTGGTGGTCCTCGGCGAGACCTCGGAGGTGCCGGCGCTGGACACCCGGTTCCTCGACCTGGAGCTGTCGGTCCCGGACGCCGCGACCACCGCCTTCGCCCCGCCCGCGGACGCCCGCCTCCGCACCGCGGAGGAGGCAGAGATCGTCCTGGAGGCCGGGCGGCGGCTCGCCCCGGTGCGCTTCCCGCCCACGGTGGCCGGCCTGCCGCGCCGCACGCTGGAGGGCGCCCCACCGGGGATCGGTCTCTACGGGCGTGGGGTCACCCTGCTCGCCGTCGCCCCCGTGCCCTGGCGGCTGGCCGACGGGCTGCGCCGCACGCTGGCCCAGAGCCCGGACGCCGTCACCGACGGGACGAGCACCCGCATCGCGGCCGGGCCGGTCGGGCTCATGCTCGTCGATCCCCGGGACGCGGAGCCGTACCTGCTCGTCGGGACGGTCACCCTCGACGCCCTGGTCGAGGCCGCCGGGCAGCTGCCGTTGCCGGGGCGCCGGCGGTGAGCACGGTCATCGCCACCCGCGGCCTGGCCAAGCGGTACGGCCGGGTGCACGCCGTCGACGGCATCGACCTGGACGTGCGCGCCGGCGACGTCTACGGCTTCCTCGGCGCCAACGGCTCGGGGAAGACCACCACCGTCCGGATGCTGCTCGGCCTCGTGCTGCCCACCCGCGGGGAGGTCGACCTGCTGGGCGAGCGGATGCCGCGCGCCGGCCGCCGCGTGCTGCCCCGCGTGGGTGCGCTGATCGAGTCGCCCGCCGCCTACGGCCACCTGTCCGGCCGGGAGAACCTCGCGCTGCTGGACGCCGCCGGCCCCGGTGGGGCGCGCCGGGACCGGCGCCGGCGCATCGGCGAGGTGCTGGACCAGGTGGGGCTCGGGGGCGTGGGGCGCCGGCCGGTGAAGGCGTACTCGCTGGGCATGCGGCAGCGCCTCGGCCTGGCCGGCGCCCTGCTGCGCCGGCCCGAACTCCTGGTGCTGGACGAGCCGACCAACGGGCTGGACCCGCAGGGCATCACCGAGATCCGCGAGCTGCTGCTCGAGCTGAACCGCGGCGGGACGACGGTGTTCCTCTCCAGCCACCTGCTGGCCGAGGTCGAGCAGCTGTGCACCCGCGTCGGCGTCCTCGACCGCGGCCGCCTGGTGCTGCAGGACGACCTCGCCACCCTGACCGCCCCGACCGGCGCCACCGTCGTCCGCACGCCGGCGCCCGGGCAGGTGCGCGCGGTGCTCGACGGCCGGGTCGCCGCCGTGGACGGCGAGCGGGTGGTGGTGCGCGGCGGCGACCCCGCGGAGGTCAACGCGCTGCTCGTGGGCACCGGGGTGCCGGTCACCGGCCTCGCGGCCGACCGCCCGACCCTGGAGGAGGTGGTGCTGGCGGCCGCGGCCACCAGCGCCGACCGCGTGGAGCGCACGCGGTGATCGCCGTCGAGCTGCGCAAGCTGTTCCGGCGGCCCCGCACCTGGGCGATCGTCGCCGTCCTCAACGCGCTGCCGGTGCTGGTGGCGGTGCTGCTCGTGCTCACCGACCTGGCGCCCCGGCCGGGGGAGGGGCCGCCGTTCCTCTCCGCCGTCCTCACCAACGGCGCGCTGTACCCGCTGGCCGCGCTGGCCATCGTGCTGCCGCTCTTCCTGCCCATCGCGGTGGCGGTGGTCGCCGGGGACTCGGTCGCCGGGGAGGCGCAGGCGGGCACGCTGCGGTACCTGCTGGCCCGGCCCGCGGGGCGGACCCGGCTGCTGGTGGCCAAGCTCGTGGCGGTGCTCGCCTTCGTGCTGGTCACCGTCGTGGTGGTCGCGGCCGTCGGCTACCTGGTCGGCACGACGCTGTTCGAGGCGCGGCCGGCGGCGGGGACGTCGGTGTCGGGGACGTCGCTCACCGCGGAGCAGCTGGCCGTCCGCACCGTGCTCGCGGTCGGCTACGTCGGTGTATCGATGCTGGGCGTCGCGGCCTTCGCGCTGTTCTTCTCCACGCTCACCGACTCGCCGCTCGGCGCGACGATGGGCGCGCTCGCGGTGCTCGTCACCTCGTCGCTGCTGTTCACCCTCGACGCCGCCTCGCCGATCGCGCCCTACCTGCCGACCCGCTACTGGCTGGCCTTCGTCGACCTGTTCCGCGACCCGATCCTCTGGCGGGACATCACCCGCGGGCTGGCGCTGCAGGCGGTCTACGTGGGCGTGCTGCTCGCCGCCGCCTGGGCCAACTTCACGACCAAGGACGTCACGAGCTAGCCGCCGAGGCGGGCGCAGTCCGCGCTGCCGAGCGCCACCGGTTCCCCGGCCGTGAGCTGCTCGAGGACGATCGCCTGCACCAGCGGGTCGCCGGGCAGCTGCCCGTGCCCGACGCGGCTGTCCGCGCACACCTCCTGCACGGCCAGGTTGAGCGCGCCCTCGAGCCGCGCCGAGTCCGGCGGGGTCACCGTGCGGTCCAGCGTCGTCCACACCGACACCCAGCCCACCCCGTCGGGCGTCTCGTCGCCGGCGTTGAGCCGGGCGAGGACGGGGCTGTCGCTCGCCAGCTGCCGGCAGCCCTCCGGGCAGGACTCCGGCGCGACCCGTCCGGCCAGGTCGGCCAGGCCCGTGCCGTGGTGCGGTGAGCCCAGCGTCACCACCCGGCGGGCCACCCCCGCACCGCCGTCGGCCACCCACAGCCGGGCGATCACCCCGCCGGCCGAGTAGCCGACGACGTCCACGCTCTCCTCGCCGGTGCGGGCCAGGGCCGCGCGGGCGGCGTCGTCGAGCGCCGCGGCCGCCTCGCCCAGGTCGCCCGTCCCGTCGCCGGGCAGCGGGACCACGGTGGCGTCGCGCCCGGCCTGCTGCAGCCGGTCGGCCAGCGTCCGCAGCGACGTCGTCCCGCCGCCGTAGCCGGGCACCAGCAGCACCGGCCCCGGTCGCGCCTGGGGTCCCGGCCCCTCGGCGTCCGTGCCACCGGTGGCCAGGAGCACGCCGAGGGCGACGACCGCGGCGGTGACCAGGGCGAGCACCGCGACGACGAGGCGGCGACGGGCGGGGGAGAGACCGGCGAGCACTCACCTACTGTCCCTGGTGGAGGGGCCGGCGTCACCGGACGGCGCCGGGTCGGGAGGGGGCGCGCCGTGCTGAGCCGGGAGGAGTACCTCGAGGCCTGGTCGCGCTGGCACGGCGGTGCGGACACGTCCGCCCCCCTCGTGCGGGGCTGGTTGAGCACCGCGCACGCGCTCGCCCGGCCGCTGGCCGCGCTGCCCCCGGCGCTCGCCACCGCCGCCGGCGTGCTCGTCGCGGCCGCGGCGGTGCCCCCGGCCGCCGCGGGCGGCGCGTGGCTGCTCCTGGCCGGGGCGCTGGTCGGGCTGTCGGGGCTGCTGGACAGCCTCGACGGCGCGCTGGCGATCGGCACCGGGCGGGCCTCGCAGCGCGGGTTCGTCCTCGACTCCGTCGTCGACCGGCTGACCGAGGTCGCCTACGCGGCGGCGCTGTGGGTGGCGGGGGCGCCGGGGTGGCTCGCGGTGGCGTTCGGCGCGTCCTGCTGGCTGCCCGACTACCTGCGCGCCCGCGCCGGGCAGGCCGGCGTGCACCGGACCGGCCCGATCTCGCTGTGGGAGCGGCCGACCCGGGTCGCCATGGCCGGGCTCACGCTGGGCGGGGCCGGGGTGGTCAGCGGCCTGGAGGTCGCCGGGGTCGACGGCGCCACCCTGACCGCCACGGCCGGTGCGGCCACCGGGCTCCTGCTCGGCGTCGTGGGCACGGTGCAGCTGGGCCGCTGGCTCGGGTCCGAGCTCGCCGGTCCCGGGGAGGGCACCCTCCCGCCGTCGGGCTGACCTGCGCCTCCGACGGCGGTGCGGGCGCGCTGCACCTAGGGTGTGCGGTGCCCGATCCCCACCGTTCGTCTCCCGTTCCCGCCCGGTTCCCCGCGGCGCGGCGGCCCGAGGCAGCCCGACCCGGAGGAGCGCCTCCCGTGCCCGTCGTCGTCACCGGCTCCATCGCCACCGACCACCTGATGACCTTCCCCGGCCGCTTCACCGAGCAGTTCGTCGAGGGGCAGATGGAGAACGTGTCCCTCTCCTTCCTCGTCGACGACCTCGTCCAGCACCGCGGGGGCGCGGGCGCGAACATGGCCTACGGGCTGGGCCTGCTCGGCCTGGCCCCGGTGCTGGTGGGGGCGGTCGGCAGCGACTTCGCCGACTACGAGGCCTGGCTGTCGCGGCACGGCGTCGACACCGGCAGCGTGCACTGGTCGGAGCTGAAGCACACCGCCCGCTTCGTCTGCACCACGGACGAGGCGAACAACCAGATCGCGTCGTTCTACTCGGGGGCGATGGCCGAGGCCGCGCAGATCGAGCTGGCGCCCGTGGTCCACCGGGTGGGCGCCCCCGACCTGGTCGTCGTCGGCCCCAACGACCCGACCGCCATGGTGCGGCACACGCAGGAGTGCCGGCAGCGGGGCTACGCGTTCGCCGCCGACCCCAGCCAGCAGCTGGCCTGGGCCGACGGCGAGATGATCCGCGAGCTGGTGCACGGCGCGGAGGTGCTCTTCACCAACGAGTACGAGTCGGCGCTGCTGCTGCAGAAGACCGGCTGGACGGCCGACGAGGTGCTGGCCCGGGTGGGCACCTGGGTGACGACCCGCGCCGCGGACGGCGTCCTGGTGCGGCGGGAGGGGGAGGCGCCGCTGTCGGTGATCGCGGTGCCCGAGACCAAGCCGGTGGAGCCGACCGGTGGCGGTGACGCGCTGCGCGCCGGGTTCATCGCCGGGCGGACCTGGGGTCTGGGGCTGGAGCGGGCGACGCAGCTGGGCTCCGCCGTCGCCACCGCCGCGGTCGAGGTGATCGGCACCCAGGAGTACGACCTCCCGCGGCAGAGCTTCCTGCAGCGGTTCGCCGAGGCGTTCGGCGCCGAGGCCGCCGACGAGGTGGCCGCGCACCTGCCGGGCTGACCGCCGCCGGGATCAGCTCCCCTGGTCCTCGCGGCGCCGCACCGCCTCGCCGATCGACGGGTCCTCGGTCCAGCGGCGGTGCGGGATGCGGGCGATCTCGCGCACCTCGCCGATCGTCGCCCACTCGTTGCCGCCCAGCCGCGCGAGCGGCTTCAGGTGCTCGATCCGCGGACGCCCGTCCCGCACGGCGTCGGCCCACACGCTGATGTGCTGGACCCGGCCGAGGACGACGGTGCTGTCGCCGAGGCGCAGGGTGGCGTGCAGGACGCACTCGATGGAGACCGGCGACTCCGCCACGCGCATGGCCTGCACCGTGTCCGCCGGCTCCAGCCGCACCCCGGCCTGCTCGGCCTCGCTGGTGTGCGGGGGGAAGTCGGTCGCGGTGGCGTTGACCTGCTCGAAGAGCGCCTCCGGGGTGAGGTTCACGGTGAACTCGCCGGTGGCCTCCACGTTGCGCAGCGAGTCCTTCCGCCCCACGGACGTGAACTGGACGACCGGCGGGTCGACGCAGGCCACGGTGTAGAAGGAGTGCGGCGCCAGGTTGTGCACGCCGTCGGCGGAGCGGCTGCACACCCACGCGATCGGCCGGGGGACGACGACGCTGTTGAGCACCCGGTAGAAGGCGCCGGTGTCCATCGCGGCGGGGTCGAACGAGGTGTGCGTGCGCTGCTGCTCGGTGGAGGTCACGGGCCCATCGTCTCCGACGCGGGCGGCCGGGTCGCGTCGACCGGGCGGCCACGCCACCGCAGCGTGCCGCGCCGTCGCCCCCGCACCGACCGGAGCATCAGGGCGTCCAGGGCGAGCACCGACAGCGGGTGGGCCAGCGCGTCGGGCCAGGCCCGGCCGCCGCTGGCCCGCGCGCTGGCCACCCGGCCGGCCACCCCGGCCAGGTAGCCCACCAGCCCGGCGCGCGACCCGCGGACGGCGGCCAGCGGCGGGACGACGTAGACGGCGGTGAGCGCGGCCGCGGCGGCGAGCCCGCCTGCCGGCGTGCCGCCCACCGAGGCCCAGAGCGACTTCGCGTAGCCGTCGCGGACGGCGGCCCAGCCCTCGTACATCCGGCAGGCGGCCAGGCGGGAGCCGTCGATCGGCACGCCCCGGCCACCGGCGCGCTTGACCGCCCGCAGGAGGGCGATGTCCTCGAGCACCTCGCCGCGCACCGCCGCGTGGCCGCCGGCGCGGGCGTAGGCGCCGCGGCGCACCACGAGGAACTGGCCGTTCGCGGCGGCCAGCGAGGGGCGGGAGGAGCGCTCGGCCAGCCGCAGCGGCAGCGTCGTCGTCCACAGCCACGGGGCCAGCGGCTGCACCAGGCGCTCGGCGGCGCGCACGGCGAGCGGCCGGGGCCACGGCGAGACGAGGTCCAGCCGGTGCTCGTCGAGCACCGCGACGGCGGCCGCGATGGCATCGGGGAAGAGGCGGACGTCGGCGTCGACGAACACCAGCACCTCGGCTGCGGCCTCGGCCGCGGCCGCCCCCACCGCGCACGCGTGCGGCTTGCCCAGCCACCCGGGCGGTGGCGGTGGCGCGGTGACCAGCTGCACGCGCGGGTCGGTCACGGCCCGCACGACGCCGGCGGTGCCGTCGGTGGAGCCGTCGTCGACGACGACGACCCGCAGCCGTGCCAGCCCGCGCTGGTCGAGCAGTGCCTCCAGGCAGCCGGCGACCTGGTCGGCCTCGTCGCGCACCGGCAGCACCACGGTGACCGCGCGGGTCACCGGCGGCGGGTCGGCCGGTGGGCGGCGCAGCAGCGCGGCGTTCACCCCGGCGTGGGCGGCACCGGCGACGGCGACGCCCGCCAGCGCGCGGAGCAGGTGGCCGCTCACCGTCGTCCCGCGCGCCGGTGCTGCACCGCCAGGACGGCCAGCACCGCCGTCCCCAGCCCCGCGCCCCAGGCCGCCGACCCGGGCAGGCCCAGCCAGCCGGCGTGCGCCAGCGCGCCGCCGAGCGTCATCCAGGCCAGCGCGAGCAGCGGCGCGCCCGGGCCCGTGCGCGGTGGCCGGGCGGTGCGCTCGACCAGCACGTCCAGCAGGGTCATGAGCACCAGCCCGGCCAGCAGCCAGCCGGCCAGGTTGGTCAGCGGCACGGTGTCGATCCCCGGCAGGCCGGGGGAGGGGTGGGCCCACGTCCAGTAGCCGGCCTGCACCAGCTGGGGGTCGAGGACGACGTCCCACGCCGCGAAGACCGCCGCGGCCCAGGCGATCCGCGCCGGCCTGCGGCGGTCCGCGCGCACCGGCCGGGCCAGCACCTCGCCGAGCAGCCAGCTGGGCCAGGCCATCATCAGCCACGCCAGCGGCACCAGGAACGGCACGCCGAGCAGCGTGGGGCCGAGGACGTCGCTGTAGGAGTAGGTGCCGTACGGGAACCCGGTGGCCACGCCCACCGACTCGAAGGCGATCGAGACCAGCGCGACGAGCACGAGCACGCCCATGCCGGTGCGGGCACCGCGGCCGAGGCCCGCGTGCGCGACCGACAGCGCCGACCCCAGCAGCACGATGCCCCAGGAGACGGCGTCCCGGGACGCGCCCGAGGCCAGCGGGTAGGCGATCGCCGTGGCGATCAGCGCGGCGGTGAGGGCCCAGGGGACCACGCGGACGGCGGTGGGCGCGGGGGCCGGTGCAGTGGCCGTCACGCCCGGCCCGCCCCGCCGCGCACCCGGCGCAGCGCGCGACCGGCCACCGCCCGGGCGCGGGGCAGCGCGCCGCGGTCGGCCAGCAGGGTGCGCGCCGCCGTCCGCCCGGAGTTGCCCGAGACGCCACCGCCGGGGTGGGTGGAGGCGCCGGCCAGGTAGAGGCCGGTCAGCCCGGGCACGCGGTGACCCGACAGCCCCGGCGCGGGGCGGAGGGCGAACATGCTGGCCAACCCCATCTCCACGTGCATGACGTTGCCACGGGGCAGGGACAGCTCCCGCTCGAGCGCCAGCGGGGTCTGCACGTAGGTCTTCCGCACGGAGGCGGCGAACCCGGGGGCGTAGCGGTCGACGGCGGCCACCAGGCGGCGGGCCTCGGCGTCGGCCAGGGCGTCCCAGTCGGCGCCGTCGGCCAGCGCGTAGGGGTACCACTGGCCCCAGATGGTGACCACGTGCTGTCCCGGCGGGGCCAGCGTGGCGTCGCTCGCGGAGAACGACATCGCCAGCGGGACCGGCTCGCGCGGCACCCGGCCGGCACCCCAGTCGCCGTGCGCGGAGGCCAGCTGCGCGCGGTCGGTGCACAGCAGCTGCAGACCCTGCAGCGCCTCCGGCCCGGCGCCGGGGTAGGACGGCGGGGCGTCGGTCAGCGCCCGCACGACCAGCCCGAAGCCGTTGCCGACGGGTGGCGCGGCGTCGGCGAGGACGGGCGGCGCGGCCTCCCCGGCCAGCTCGCGGGTGACGCCGATGTGGCAGGCGGCCACCACCGAGTTCGCCCGCACGACCCGGCCGGACCGGGTCTCGACACCGGTCACCCGGCCGTCCTCCACCAGCAGCCGCGCGGCGCCGTCGCCGAGCACCACCCGCCCGCCGTCGGCCTCCAGCCGCCGGCGCAGCGCCTCCGTCAGACCGCCGGAGCCGCCGACCGGGTGGCCCGGGGGGACGTCGTGCAGCAGCGCCACCCAGCCGACCATCGCGGCGGTGCCGGGCTCGGACATCGGCGGGCCGGACTGCGCGCCGAACCAGGCCAGGGCGGCCTTGAGCCGCTCGCTGGTGAACCACTTGTCCAGCAGCGCGTCGCCGGAGCCCAGGAAGTCCGCGGCCAGCTCGCCGCCGGGGGTGCGCGGTCGCCCGTCGGCCGGCGCGCCCAGCGGCCAGAAGGAGCGCAGCAGCCCGCCGGCCGTCGGCGCCCGGCCGAACGACGCGACGACGGCGCGGCTGCGGGGCGCCCACACCTCGACGAACCGGCGGTAGGCGGCGGCGTCCTCCGGACCGCAGGCGGCCTCGATCGAGGCGCAGGTGGCGTCCAGGTCGACGGAGAGGACCAGCGGCCGGCCGTCCGGGCCCGGGGCACCGGGGGAGGGCGCGGGCGCGAAGCCCCACGGGTCGCAGTCGATGTAGCGGAGGCCGTGCCCGGCCAGCGCGAGCTCCTCGACGATGCCGCTGTGCCGGACGATCACGTGCGCGCTCGACCCGCGGTCCACCCGCACGCCGGGCCAGCGCTCCACGGTGGAGACCGCCCCGCCGAGGACCTCGTCGGACTCGAGGACCTCCACGGAGAGGCCTTCGCGGGCCAGGTAGCAGGCGGCCACGAGGCCGTTGTGGCCGGAGCCGACGACGACGACGTCCACGGCACCGGGGGAGGCGGTCACGCCCGGGAGTTCGTCGCGGAGGGGCCGGGTGGATGCAGCGGGAGCCGCGCGCCGAGGATCGCGAAGGGCCGCGAGTCGCCCGGGAAGTGGTAGCCGCGGGCCAGGTCGACGAAGCCGTCGGCGCGGTACAGCCGGAAGGCCTTGGTGTCGGCGTCCGGCGTGGACAGCAGCGCGACCGGGTGCGGCAGGCCCTCGACCAGGGCGTGCAGCAGCTGCCGGCCCAGCCCCTGGCTCTGGGCGTCGGGGTGCACGTGCAGCTCGCAGACCTCGAAGGCGCCGGGCAGCCACTTCTTCGCCGTCCGCCGGTCCAGCGCGGCCCGCACCTGGTCGTGCCACCACTGGCCGGGGGCGATGAGGTAGCCGTAGCCGAACCCGACCAGCCGCTCGCCCTCGGCGGTGCGGGCGAAGGCGCCGACCGCGCGGAACCCGGGGCGCTCGGTGTGCTGGATGGCGTAGCCGTACCGGCCGGCGACGATGCCGGAGTCGTAGCCCATCGCCAGCCCGTAGATGGCCAGCACCTCGTGCATGTGCTCGCGCATCCAGGGGGCGGGCAGCTCGAGGATCCGGGTGGCGGGGCGGGTGCCCGTCACGGGGCGACCGCCCCGGCGGGATCCGGCGGCGGCGCGCCGGGCAGCGGGTCCCCGCCGACCGTGGTGCCGGTGCCGTCCAGGAGGCCGCCGCCCACCTCGGCCGCGGTGCCGGCGGTGATGCGGAGCAGCTCGTCGTAGCTGGTGGGGAAGACCGCCGCCGGGTGCCCGGCCGCGGCCCACAGCCGGTCGTAGCGGGCGAGCTCCACGTCGACCAGGGTGCCCAGCGGGGCGGGGTGGCCGACCGGGGCCACCCCGCCGATGGGCTGGCCGGTCTGCTCGCGGACGACCTCCGGCGGCGCGGGGACCAGGGAACCGACGCCCAGCAGCGCCGCGACCTGGAGGACGTCGACGCGGTGCGCGCCGCTGGTGAGGACGAGCAGCGGTGCGCCGTCGGCGAGGAAGACCAGGCTGTTGACGATCGCGCCGACCGGGACGCCCAGCGCCTTCGCGGCAGCGGCCGCGGTGCGGACCTCGGCGGGGAGGGTGCGCACCTCACCCTCGGCGCCGGCCGCGGCGAGGGCCCGGGCTACGGCGGCCACCCGGGGGTGCGTGGGCGGGCTCATGGGTCGATCCTGCCACCGCCCGCAGGCGCGCGCGCCCGGCGTGTCCCGGGCGGTGCAGTCCGGCAGATCGCTGCGGCCTGCCGGAGGCCGTCCGCCGACCCGGCCGGTGCACTGACGAGGCGGCGAGCCGGGAGCCGCGGAGGAGATGCCGCTCCTGAACGGTGAGGTGCTGGCGTGAACCATGCCTTCTCGACCGCGCCTCCCGGCCTCTGACCGCTCAGAAATGTCGTAGCCCCGGCCTAGCGTGCAGCCATGGAGGACGACGGCTCGTGCCTGCCCGGCGACGGCGTGCCGATGCCGCTGCTCCCCGGCGAGGTCGTGCCACCGGACGGGGGCGAGTTCGAGCTGGTGTGCGACATCTGGTCGGCCGACGCGCACATGGCCCGGGAGTACGCCCGGCAGGCGGCCGCCATCGCGGAGCTGGCGCGCCGCCGGTCGGTGGAGCGGGACGCCGACTACCGCCCCCGCGGCAGGCCGGGGCCGGATTCCCGGGCGGCGCGCCCGGCCGCGCTCGCCGACGTCTCCGACGACTTCGTCTCCGAGCTGGCGGTGATCCGCCACTGCTCGGAGGCCGAGGCCGGCCGCCTGGCCGCCGAGTCGATCCTGCTCACCACGAAGCTCGCCGCCACGTGGGCGGAGATGTTCGCCGGGCGGCTGAGCATCCGCAAGGTGCGGATCCTGCTCGACCTGCTGGGCGACGCCTCCGACGCCGTCGCCGCCGCGGTGCAGGCGCGGGTGCTGCCGGGCGCCGCGGACTGCCCGCCGTCCCGGCTGGGCGACCGCGTCCGCTACCACCTCTACCGGGTCGACGGCGAGGCGAAGGAGCGCCGCCGCAGGGAGGCCGAGCGGAAGGCCGACGTGCACGTGCAGCGCACCGCCGACGACCTGGGCCGGCTGGTCGTCGAGGGCCCGCTGCCGGCGGTGCACGCGGCCCGTGACGCGGTCGACCAGTACGCGCGGTGGATGCGGGCCGACGGCGACGACCGGCCGATGGGCGTGCTGCGCTCGGCGGCGACGCTGGACCTGATCCTGCGGCCGTGGGACACCAGCCGTCCGCCGGTGACCGCGCAGCTGCACGTCCACGCCGCGCTGCCCTCGCTGCGGCCCGACGCCCCGCCCGGGGCGGCTCCGGCGGAGCTGGACGGGCAGCTGATCTCCGCCGCCCAGTGCCGGGAACTGCTGGACTCCTTCGACGTGCTCGACCTGTCCCCGGTACCGGGCGGGTCGGTCCACGTCGCGATCGACGACCCGACCATCGGTGAGACCGTCGCGGTGGCCACCCCGGCCGAGCTCCGCCGCGCCGCCGGCCGGGGGCGCCGGGTGCGTCGCGGGAAGAGCTCGCCCCGCAACCACCCACCCGGCAACCACCCGCCCGGGCAGCCCGACGGGCCCGGCCTCCGGCCGCCACCCCCGACGCCCGGGTACCGGCCCACCGCGGCCCAGGAACGGCTGGTCGGCGTGCGCGACCGGCACTGCCGCATGCCGGGCTGCCGCCGCCGCGCCGGCCGCTGCGACATCGACCACGGGCAGGCCTTCGCCGACGGCGGCCCGACCGACTGCTGGAACCTCTGCTGCCTGTGCCGGCGGCACCACCGGATCAAGACCTTCGCCCGCGGCTGGTCGTTCACCCTGCACCCCGACGGCCGGCTCGTGGTCCGCACCCCGTCGGGCGTCTCCCGCACCACCCGCCCGCCCGGTTGGTACCACGACCCCGAGCCGGAACCGCCGTGGCTCGACGAGCAGGCACCCCCCGACCCGCTCTGGAGCTGAGGGCGGCCGGGGCGCTCCGGGTGGTTCGGCGGGGCGGGCCGCAGGTGAGGGCCGGGCCGGCGTGCGTCCGACGGCCTCGGGATCCGCGCGCACGGGCCCGTCGCGCGGCCTGGGTCCGGGTGGGCGGACACGCCGCGGCCCGGCTTGACGAGGGGGGAGCGCTCCGGTCTACTGGACACCAGTTCGAACGCATGTTCGAACAAAGCGGATCGGCCCGCCTCTCCCGGCTTCTTCCCCGCCGGCGGGGTGGTGGGCGTGCGGCGGGCGAGGCGTGGGGAGGCTGTCATGGGTCGGGTGCTCGGTGAGGTCGTCGTCGGTCGGGCCGGCGAGGAGGTGCAGGTCGAACGCGGCCCGCTGGGCCCGCTGCAGTTCTGGCGCGGGCAGTCCCGGTACGTCGTGGGTGAGCTGCTCGACTCCTGGGTGGAGACGGCGCCCTGGTGGCTCCGGGACGCCGAGGCGGGCGGCGCATCGGACGACCTGGTCGCGCCCCGCGAGGTCTGGCGGGTGGAGGCGGTGCGGGCCGGGCGGTCGCGCATGAGCTTCGCCGGCGTCTACGACCTGACGTGGGACGCCTCCGGCAACCGCTGGTGGCTCGTCCGGGTGCACGACTGATGGGCGCCGCACGCGCCGTGCCGGCCGGCCAGCTGCCGCTGCCCCCCGCGCTGCCCGCCGCGGCCGCCGGGCTGCTCCGCCAGGCCCACCGCGGCCTGGCGGAGGCGGTCTCGGCCACCGACCCGCGGGAGCGGTACGCCACCGCGCACCTGGCCGCTCTCCGTGCCGCCGCGGCGGTGCTCGCCGCGCGCACCCGGCCCGAGGGTGGCCGCCGGCGCCCGCGCAGCGCCTGGGTGCTGCTCGGGGATGTCGCCCCGGAGCTGGGGGAGTGGGCCACCTTCTTCGCCGCCGGCGCGGCCAAGCGCGCCGCGGCGGAGGCGGGGCTGTCCCGCGCGGTCACCGAGCGGGAGGCCGACGACCTGGTCCGCGACGTGCGGAGCTTCCTCACCGTGGTCGAGGCGGGGCTGGGCGCGGACCCGCTACCCGAGCCGCCCCGCTACCCGCGGCCGCACGTGGTCGGCGGTGCCGCCTCCCGGTCCACCGGTCCCCGGAGGTGAGCGATCCCTTCGTCCACCTGCACGTCGCGTCCGGTTACTCCATGCGGTACGGGGCCAACCACCCCGCCGACCTGGTGGCGCGGGCGGCCGAGCACGGCATGCCGGCCCTGGCCCTGACCGACCGGGACGGGCTGTACGGCGCGGTGAAGTTCGCGCTGGCCTGCCGGTCGGCCGGGGTGCGGCCGATCTTCGGTGTCGACCTCGCGGTGGCGCCGGCGCTGGGCACCAGCGTGCCGCCGGCGCTCGCGCACGTGCTGGGGGATGACCCGGCCACGGCCCGGACCCCGCGGTCGCGGGCCGCCACGCCGCCGCGCCGGTCGCCGGCCCGCGGTGGGGTGAGCGTCGACCCGCGGCTGCCCCGGGTCACCTTCCTCGCGCGCGACGGCGCCGGCTGGCGCTCGCTGTGCCGGCTCACCAGCGCCACCCACCTGCGCGGCACCCGCGGCGAACCGGTGAGCTCGCTGGCGATCGCCGCCGAGCACGCCACCGGGCTGGTGCCCCTGCTCGGCCCCGGCTCACCGGTGGGCCGGGCCCTCCTCGCCGGCCGGGCCGACCTGGCCGTCCAGCAGCTGGACGCCTGGCGCGCGGTCTTCGGCCCGGGGCTGGCGCTCGAGGTGGTGCACCACCGGGGCCGGGGCGACCGGCAGCGTGCGCAGGCGCTGCTCCGGTTCGCCGCCGAGCAGCAGGTGCCGGTGGTCCTGAGCAACGCGGTCCGGTACGTCGACGCCCTCGACGCCCCGACCGCCGACGTGCTCGACGCCGCCCGGCGGCTGGTCCCGCTGGGTGCCCGGCACGTCGACCGCACCACGGCCGAGGGCTACCTGAAGTCGGGCAAGGAGATGGCCGAGGTCGCCGAGGACCTGGCCGGCCCCGACCGGGACGCCGCCCTGCGGCTGCTCGAGCGCACCGCCCGGCTGGCCGAGCAGTGCGCCGTCGACCCCACCGGCGACCTGGGCATCGGCAGCGTCCGGTACCCCGAGCTGGACGTCGTCACCAGCCCGGCCGAGCGGGGGATGGGCCCGGCGCAGGTGCTGCGCGCCCGGTGCGAGGCCGGGCTGGGGCGGCGCGGCATGGCGCCCACCGCCCGGGTCCGCCGGCGGCTGGAGGAGGAGCTGGCGGTCATCGACTCGCTCGGCTACCCCTCCTACTTCCTCACGGTCGCGGACGTGGTCGACCTCATCAAGAGCTCGAGGGTCCGGGCGGCGGCGCGCGGATCGGGCGCCGGCAGCCTGGTCACCTACCTGCTGGGCATCTCCGACGTCGACCCGCTGCGCTACGGCCTGCTGATGGAGCGGTTCCTCTCGCCGCTGCGCCACCAGCTGCCCGACATCGACATCGACGTGGAGTCCGCCCGCCGGATGGAGGTCTACGACGCGGTCATCGACCGCTTCGGCGCCGACCGGGTCAGCTGCATCTCGATGATGGACACCTACCGGGTGCGCCACGCCATCCGCGACGTCGGGGCGGCGCTCGGCCTGCCGCCGGCGGAGATCGACGCCGTCGCCAAGGCGTTCCCGCACATCCGGGCCAACCAGGTGCACGCCGCGCTGCGCGACCTCCCCGAGCTGCGGGCCAGCCGGTACGGCTCGCGCCGCGCCGGTGGCACCGGCGACCTCGACCTGCTGTTCGACCTGGTCTCCCGGCTGGACGGCCTGCCCCGGCACATCGCCCTGCACCCGTGCGGGGTGCTGCTCTCCGACGCCACCCTGCTGGACCGCACGCCGGTGGAGAGCAGCTACCTCGGCTACCCGATGAGCCAGTTCGACAAGGACGACGTCGAGGAGCTGGGGCTGCTCAAGCTGGACCTCCTGGGCATCCGGATGCAGTCGGCGATCGCGCACGCGCTCGACGAGATCGAGCGGGTCGACGACGAGGCGGTGGACATCGACGCGATCCCGCGGGACGACCCGACGACGTTCGAGCTGATCCGCAGCACCCGGACGCTCGGCATGTTCCAGATCGAGTCGCCGGGTCAGCGGGAGCTGGTCGGCAAGTTCGGGCCGCGGACGTTCGAGGACATCATCATCGACATCTCGCTGTTCCGGCCCGGGCCGGTGAAGAGCGACATGGTCACCCCGTTCCTCATGGCCAGGAACGGCTGGCGCGACCCCGAGTACCCGCACACCGACCTGGAGTTCGCCCTCGCCGAGACCGCCGGGGTGGTGGTCTTCCACGAGCAGGTGCTGCAGGTGGTGGCGCGGATGGCCGGCTGCACGCTGGCCGAGGCCGACGAGGTCCGCCGGGCGCTGGGGGAGAAGGACGCCCACCCGGAGGTGCGGGCGTGGTTCGTGCCGCGGGCGCTGGACGCCGGCTACCCGGTGGAGGTCGCCGAGCGGGTGTGGGAGGTGCTCGCGGCCTTCGGCTCGTTCGGCTTCTGCAAGGCGCACGCGGCGGCGTTCGCGCTGCCCACCTACCAGTCGGCGTGGCTGAAGACCCACCACCCGGCGGCCTTCCTGGCCGGGGTGCTCACCCACGACCCCGGCATGTACCCGAAGCGGCTGATCCTCGACGACGCCCGCAACTTCGGCATCCGGGTGCTCGGGCTCGACGTCAACGCCTCGACCGGCAGCTACCGGGTCGAGCGGCTCGGCGGCGGGTCCGGCGGCGACCCTGAAGCTGAGATGGAGGTCGAGGGTTCGGCCTGGCGCCGCCCGGAGTGGATGCCCGCCGCGATGCCCGACCCCACGCGGTACGGCATCCGGCTGTCGCTGGCCGACGTGAAGGGGATCTCCGACGACGAGGTGGCGCGGGTGGTCGCCGGGCAGCCCTACCGGTCGCTGACGGACTTCTGGGGGCGGGCGTCGGTGTCCCGCCCGGTGGTCGAGCGGCTGGTGCTGGCCGGCGGGTTCGACTCGCTCTACGGGTTCGGGATGCGCGACCGGGAGGCCGGCCGGCCCACCCGCCGGCGCCACCAGGTGACCCGGCGCGACCTGCTGCTGCAGATCAGCGAGCTCGACCGGTGGAGCCGCAGCGGCGCCCGGGCGACCTCCGACGGGCAGCTGAGCCTGGACCTCATGGGGCTGGAGCTGCCCGACGAGTCCACCGGTGAGCCCGGTGGGGAGGCGGCCGGCCCGGAGTGGGCCGAGGGCAGCGGGCTGCCCGAGTTCACCGACGCCGAGCTGGTGCGGGCGGAGCTGGAGGTGCTCGGGCTGGACGCCAGCCGGCACGTCGTCGACTTCTACCGGCCATTCCTGTCCGCCCTCGGCGCGGTGCCGGCCGGGGAGCTCCTCGGCTGCCGCAGCGGCAGCGAGGTGCTGGTCGCCGGGGTCAAGGTGGCCACCCAGACGCCGCCGATCCGGTCCGGGCGCCGGGTGGTGTTCGTGACCCTCGACGACGGCACCGGCTGCACCGACTCGACCTTCTTCGAGGACGCGCAGGGCCCCTACGCGGCGACGGTCTTCCACTCGTGGCTGCTGGTCATCCGCGGGGTGCTGCGGCGGACCGGACCGCGCGGGGTGTCGCTGCGGGCCACCGGGGCGTGGGAGCTGCCGGCGCTGCACGAGGCGTGGGAGGCCGACGGGCTGGGCGGCGTCCGCGACCTGATGGCGGCGCCGGGGGGGTACACCGAGCAGGCGATCGCCGGGGCCGCCGCCTCGCACGGTTCCCGGCCGGTGGTCGTGCGGCCGGTCCTGGTCCACCCGACCGGCTTCCGGATGTCGCCCTACGCCGACATCAAGCCCGCCGGCGACGAGACCAAGGTCGCGGCCCGCCGCGCCGCCGCGGGGCCGCCGCGGAAGCTCTGGCACTCCAGCCCCGGCAGCTCGGGCCACTAGCAGGGCGACGCCGCCGCGCCCGGGCCCGGGAGGTGCCTCCCCGGCCCGGGCGCGCCGGTGGTCGGCCCGGAGAGGGCGCGTGGATCAGTCCTCGACCTCCTGCTCGGTGTCCTCGACCTCCTGCTCGGCGTCCTCCACGCCCTCCTCGACGTTCTGCTCCACCCCGTCGTCCACCACGTCCTCCCCGCATGCGGCGGTCGTCAGCGACGCGGCGGCGATGGCGAACGCGGCCACGGTCCGGCGGACCAGGCGGGGGCGGGTCGAGCGGGCCATGAGTTCTCCTCGTGGTCGGGAACGCGGTCCTGCTCCCAGTGCCCGCCACCGGCGACCGGTCAAACGGCGGGGGCGCCCGGCGCCGCGGACCGATGAGTCCGGCCGCCGGCAGGCGTCCACACCTCGACACCGGCGCCCGGCCGGTGCGCGCAGGGAGGACCCGACCATGCCCCAGCAGATCCCGTGCCTGTGGTTCGACGGCCAGGCCGAGGAGGCGGCGATGCTGTACACCTCGGTCTTCCCGAACTCCCGCATCGACGAGGTCACCCGCTACGGCCCCGGCATGCCACCGCCCATGGAGGAGGGCGACGTGCTGACGGTCGACTTCACCCTCGACGGCCAGCGGTACACCGCGCTCAACGGCGGCCCGCAGTTCCCGTTCACCGAGGCGGTCTCCTTCCAGATCATGTGCGCCGACCAGGAGGAGGCCGACCACTACTGGGACCGGCTCACCGACGGCGGCGAGGAGAGCATGTGCGGCTGGCTGAAGGACCGCTTCGGCGTCTCCTGGCAGGTGGTCCCGGTCGAGCTGATGGCCCTGCTCCGCGACCCCGATCCGGCGCGCGCCCAGCGGGCGACCCAGGCGATGCTGCAGATGCGCCGCATCGACCTCGCCGGGATCCGGCGGGCCGCCGACACGGTCGACGCCTAGGGCGCGTCTCCTAAGTCGTTAGCCACATGGTGATGGCCCGGAGGACGACGGCTCCTCGGTAGACGGTGGCGAGCCTGTCGTAGCGGGTGGCGATGCCACGCCATTGCTTGTGGTCGTTGAACGAGCGCTCGATGACGTTGCGGCCCTTGTAGGTGATCGGGTCGAAGGCCGGTGGTCGGCCACCGGCCGAGCCGCGGCGAGCGCGATGTCTGACCTGGTCAGACGGTTGCGGGATCACCGCGGTGATACCGCGCTCGCGAAGCATGGTCCTGGTGGCGCGAGAGGAGTAGGCCTTGTCGCCGATCAGCGCTGTGGGGCGGGTGCGTGGTCGGCCTGGCCCCAGTCGGCGCACCGCGAGTTGAGCCAGCAGCGGCTGCAGCATCGGGGAGTCGCCGGCCTGCCCGGGTGTCAGCGCGATGACCAGCGGTCTACCGCGGCCGTCGACGAGCTGGTGAATCTTGGTGGA
Organism: Blastococcus sp. KM273129; assembly: GCF_021698995.1. Lineage (NCBI taxonomy): Bacteria > Bacillati > Actinomycetota > Actinomycetes > Geodermatophilales > Geodermatophilaceae > Blastococcus > Blastococcus sp. KM273129. The sequence goes on from NZ_SSXB01000004.1 coordinate 78,999, forward strand.
CAGGCCGCCCCGGGAGCGTCCGATCGCATGATCGGGCGGTTCTTCCCACGGGTTCTTGTAACTCGGCTCAGCCCCCTGTGTGGCGCACCGGACGACGGCCGGCGGGCTCCTCCACCCGACTGGCGTTGGTCGCGTGCTGATGGGCCCGGTTGACGGTGGAGTCCACGCTGACCATCCAGTCGATGTCTCCCGCGGCCTGCGCTTCGGCGAGCAGCCGGGCGTGGATCTTGTCCCACGTGCCATCGGTGCTGAACCGGTGGTGCCGCTTCCACACGGTCTGCCACGGGCCGAACGAGGCGGGCAGATCACGCCACGCGACCCCAGTCCGGAACCGGTAGATCACCCCTTCCACGACCTGGCGGTGATCGCGGAAGGGCCGCGATCTCACGCCGTCCGAGGACGGCATCAACGCCTCAATCCGCTCCCACTGAGCGTCGGTCAGCACTCGATCGCGAGACATATCCGCAGCAAATCAGCCCCACCACGCTCAACTTAGGAGACACGCCCTAGGTGCGGCAGCCCTCGGCGCCTCCCGGCGGGGAAGCGGTGGACGCCGCGGTCCGCCGCTAGGCTCCGGTGGGTGCCGACCGTTCCCCCCTCGCCGACCGCGGAGCAGCTGCCCGTCCGGACCGCTGCCGTGTGGGCCGCGCTCGACCCGCTGGTCAGCGCCGGGGACGCGCTGCGCGTGCTCGACGTCGGCGGTGGCAGCGGGATGTTCGCCGTGCCCCTCGCCCGCCTCGGCCACAGCGTCACCGTCGTCGACCCCAGCGCCGACGCCCTCGCGACCCTGCGCCGGCGCGCCGAGACCGCCGGCGTGGGCGGGCGGGTGCGCGGTGTCCAGGGCGACGGCGACCTGCTGCACGAGGTCCTCGCCGACGACGGCGGGTACGACCTCGCCCTCTGCCACTCCGTGCTCGAGGTCGTCGACGACCCCGCGGTCACCCTCGCCGAGATCGCCGGCGCGCTGCGCCCCGGCGGTCAGGTGAGCCTCGCCGTCGCCAACCGGGCGGGTGCGGTGCTCGCGCGAGCGGTCACCGGTCACCCCGCCGAGGCCCTCGCACACCTCCGCGACGAGGGCGGCGCCCCCGGCCGCCCGGCCCGCCGCCGCTTCGCTCCCGACGACCTCCTGGCGCTCGTCGCCGGTGCCGGGCTGACCCCGGGCGCCTGGCGTGGCATCTCCGTCGTGGCCGACCTGCTGGACACGGCGTCCGGCGCCGACCCGGCCGCCGTCCGGGACCTCGAGCTCGCGCTCGCCGGCACCTCGCCCTACCGGGAGGTGGCCGCGGGCCTCCACCTGCTGGCGACCCGCGCGTGACCGGCGGCGCCGACGGCGCGCTGCCGCCCGACCTGCACCGCCCGGCCTACGGTGTCGCGACGCTCGCCGACGTCCTGCCGGGTGTGGCGGCGGCCCTGGGCACCCCCGTGCCGCGGGGCGACCTGCCCGGCGACCCGCTGGGCCTGGCCGACGCGCTGCGCGGCGCCCGGCGCGTGGCGGTGCTCCTCGTGGACGGCCTCGGCGCCGACCTGCTCCGGGCGCACGCCGACGTCGCCCCCACGCTCGCGGCCCTCGCCAGCCCGGCCGGCACCCTCCAGGCCCCCTGCCCCAGCACCACCCCGGTCAGCCTCGCGACGATCGGCACCGGCCTGCCCCCGGGCAGCCACGGCATCCTCGGCTTCGTCACCGACGTGCCGGGGGAGGGCCGCACCCTCAACCACACCCAGTGGGCCGACGACCCCGACCCCGCCGACTGGCAGGCGCAGCCCACCGTCTTCGAGCACGTCGCCGCCGGCGGCACCGTGGTCACCGCCGTGGGCCCGTGGGCCTACGCGGGCTCGGGCCTCACCGTGGCGGCCTACCGCGGCGCCGGCTACACCGGCGCGGTCGGCCCCGGCGACCTCACCGCGCTCATGCGCTCGGCGCTGGGCGAGGGCCACCGGGCCCTCGTGTACGGCTACATGGCCGAGCTCGACCTCACCGGGCACGTGCGGGGCGTGGACTCGCCGAGCTGGCGGGCGCAGCTCGCGCTGGTCGACCGGGTCGTCGAGCAGCTGGCCGACGGCCTCCCCGACGACGCCGCGCTGCTGGTCACCGCCGACCACGGGATGCTGGACGTGCCCGCCGCGACCCGGCTGGACCTGGACGACGAACCCGACCTCGCCGACGGGGTCCGGCTGCTCGCCGGGGAGCCCCGCGCCCGCTACGTGCACACCGAGCCCGGCGCGGAGGCCGACGTGCTCGCGCGCTGGCGCGGGGTCCTCGGCGACCGGGCCTGGGTGGTCGGGCGGGACGAGGCCGTCGCCAGCGGCGTCTTCGGGCCCGTGGAGGAGCCGCTGGCGGCGCGCATCGGCGACGTCGTGGCGCTCGCCCGCGGCAGCTGGGCGCTGGTCAGCCCCCGGCTGGAGCCCGGGCCCAGCCGGCTGGCCGCCTACCACGGGTCGCTGACCGCGACGGAGCTGGCGATCCCGCTCCTCGTCGCCCGCGGGCGCGCCCTGGCCTGACCACCCGGCCACGAGCACCGCCCTCCGGGTCACCGCCCTCGGCGGGACGACTCCCGCCACTCCCTCGGCGTGAGGCCGTAGGCCTGCCGGAACCGGCGGGTGAAGTGGCTCGGGTCGCTGAACCCGCAGTCCCTGGCCACGGCGGCGACGGTGCGGTTCCGGCGCCGGGGCGAGAGCAGCTCGGTCCGCGCCCGCTCCAGCCGCTCGGCGATGAGCCACTGCTCGAGACTCATCCCCGCGTCCGCGCACACCTTGTAGAGCTGGCGGAGCGAGACGTTGTGCGCCGCCGCGATGCGCTCCGGGTCCAGGCCCGGGTCGGTGAGGTGCCGGCGGCACCAGGCGAGCACCCGGGTCAGCAGCGTCTCCTCCCGGACCTCCCGGGCCAGCCGCTCGTCGCCGGCCGCCGAGACCAGCAGCGCGCGCACCAGTTCGGTCGTCGCCGTCCCCAGCGCGGTGGCGCCGGCGTCGGTCGAGAACCCGTCGGCGCCCGCGGCCAGCCGGACCAGGTGGTCGCGGACCAGGTCGTGCAGCGGGCTGGCGGGCAGCCGCGGTGCGGCTCTGCGGACGGCGTCCCGGGGCAGGGCCAGGCGGTCGTAGGGGATCTGGAAGGCGCGGGACCCGCCGCTGTCCGCCCACGAGAACTCGTAGGGCGCGGTCAGGTCGCTGAGCATGAGCCGGCTCGGCGGTACGAGCGCCTCGGCGCCGAATTGCCGGAACCGACCGACCCCGCTGGTCTGCACCGCCAGTGCCACGACCGGCGGGCTCTCCATGCGCACGTGCCGGGGCGTGCGGACCAGCCGGAAGCCCGAGGCATCGGTGGTGAACAGGTTCGCCTGGCCGAAGTGCCACAGGTGCATGCGGGAGTACACGCGGGCGTCGGGGCCCAGGTGCTCGATGCGGCACGGCACCGAGGCCTGGTCGAACGCCGCCCGGAACGCGTCGACGCGGTGCTCGGGCGCGACGGTGGCGGTGTCGAGCAGCTGCACCGGCATCTCCCTGCGAAGGCGGTGGGGGCCGCGTCCCCCGGCCCGTGCGGTCAGCGTCGCAGAGCGGTCGCGGTCGCGGAACCGTCCCGGACGCGGCGGCCGTGCAGGCAGGAGCCGGACCTGTGCGCGCACCGTCGACCCGGCCGGCGGGGACGGTGCCAGGCTCCGGATCCGGACGGCCTGTCAACCGAGGGGGCGCCGGCGCCGACGACCTCACCCCGCCGGTCGAGCTCCTCGACCTGCACGACGTCGTGCTGGTGGGCCACCCGACCGGCGGGGGAGGGGTCACCCCCACCCGGCCCGGACCGCACCGCGCGGGTGGCGACGGCGGTGCGCCCCGGCGCCGTCCCGCCGTTGCTGCTGCGGAACTGCTCGAGGACGCCGACCGCTCGCCTCCGTGCGGGCGTGAGAGGAACCGACATGACCGACATCCCCGCACCCCGCCGGGCGGACGGCCCGACTGCCGGCGGCCCGGCCACGATCGTGCTGGTCCACGGCTTCTGGGTCACGCCCCGCAGCTGGGAGGACTGGACGGCGCACTACCAGGCCAAGGGGTACCGCGTGCTGGCCCCGCCCTACCCCGGTTTCGAGGTCGAGGTGGAGGCGCTGAACGCCGACCCGACCCCGATCGCCGAGCTGACGCTGCCGCCGATCGTCGACTCCTACGCGGCGGTGATCGAGCAGCTCGACGAACCGCCGATCCTCATCGGTCACTCCGCCGGCGGCACCATCGTGCAGCTGCTCCTGGACCGCGGCTACGGCGCCGCCGGTGTCGCCCTCTGCTCCGCCCCGACCGAGGGCGTGCGGGTGCTGCCGCTCTCCCAGCTGAGGTCGACGTTCACCGCGTTCAAGAACCCGGCGAACCGGCACCGCGAGGTCCCGCTGACCCCGGAGCAGTGGCGTTACGCCTTCGCGAACACCTTCAGCGAGGAGGAGTCCCGGCGGCTGTACGAGCGGTACGCCATCCCGGCGCCGGGCCGGATCATCTGGAGCGGCGTGCTGGCCAACTTCATGCCGGGCCCGCAGGACGCCCACGTCGACTACGCCAGGCCCGACCGTGCCCCGCTGCTGTTCGTCTCGGCCGGCGAGGACCACATCATGCCGCCGAGCGTGCAGCGGTCGAACGCCGCGCACTACACGACGGGCACCGTCGAGCGGCTCGAGTACCCCGGGTTCGCGCACCTGCTGCCGGCCCAGGAGGGCTGGCGCGAGATCGCGGACGCGGTGCTCGACTGGGCGGTGGCGCACGCCGCCGTTCCGCGGCGGGAGGCCGGTCAGCAGTGACCGGCGTCCGGCTCACCCACGTCGGCGGGCCGACGGTGCTCGTCGAGGTGGAGGGCTGGCGGATCCTCGTCGACCCCACCTTCGACCCCCCCCGGCCGGAGGTACGCCTTCGGCTGGGGGACGGCGTCACGCAAGCTCACCGGGCCGGCTCTCCCGGTGGCCGGTGTCCTGCCGGTGGACGTCGTGCTCCTGAGCCACGACCACCACGCCGACAACCTCGACGACGCCGGCCGGGCGCTGCTGCCGTCGGCCGGGGCCGTCCTGACCACCGTGGCCGGAGCCCGCCGGCTGGGCGGCTCCGCGCGGGGGTTGCGGGCGTGGGAGACCGCGGAGCTGGCAGCATCCGGCAGGCCGGCCGTCGAGGTGACCGCGACGCCGGCACGGCACGGCCCGCCGCTGAGCCGGCCTGTCACGGGAGCGGTCGTCGGCTTCGCCCTCCGCCGGCCGGGTCGTGACGACGGCGTCCTGTGGATCTCCGGGGACACCGTGCTCTTCCGCGGCCTGCGGGAGGTGGCCGGACGGTTCGACGTGGGCACCGCGCTGCTGCACCTGGGCGGGGTCCGCTTCCCGGTCACCGGTCCGCTGCGCTACTCGATGACGGCGCGGCAGGCCGTCGAGCTGTGCGGGGTGCTGCGGCCGCGGACCGCGGTCCCGGTGCACTACGAGGGCTGGGCGCACTTCCGGCAGGGACGGGCCGCGGCCGCGGCGGAGCTCGCCCGGGCGCCTGCCGACGTGCGGGAGCGGTTCCGCTGGCTGCCCAACGGCGAGCCGGTCGACCTGCCGGCATGAACCGGTGGTGGCCCCCTCCCGAGCGGCTGAAGACCTGCTCAGCCGGGGGCCGTCGCGGGCCCGGTGACGGCGAGGTGGTGCCAGGTGCGCACCCGGCCGGGCGTGGCCGCCTGGCAGGTCAGGTGCACGGTCTCCGGTGACGGGCGGCTCTCCACGGTGACGACGACGGCGCCCCCCGCGTGCGCCAGCGTGACCGCCCACCGCTCCACGTCCGGTTGCCCCGTCGCCTCCGGGACGACGCCGACCGGGGCCAGGTCGTCGATGCCGAACGCGCCGAGCTCCTCCCGGGCGAAGTGCTGCGCGGCCTGCACGGGCGCGGTCAGCCCGGCCCGCCCGCGCAGCCACGGCAGGGCCACCTCGCCCCGGTCGTGCGCCGCGACGACCAGCCCGCCGTCCCCCGGGACCTGGCCGTAGTAGAAGCCGTGCGGCAGCACCAGCATGTTCGCCGCGAAGCGGTCACCGCCCAGGTGGCTGCACTCCCACACGCCGGCCGGGCCGGGTGCGGGCAGGGCCCGGGCCAGCGGCCGACCGCGCAGCGCGCAGCAGGCGTCGTGGCCGCCGTGGGTGCACACCAGGTAGGTCGGCCCGCGGGCCGGTTCGCCCACCGACCCGTCCCACGGGGCGGTGAGCAGGTCGGAGTCGGCCGACCGCACCGACCACCAGAGGCCTTCCCGGCCGGGCCGGCCGTCGGCGTAGGCCCAGCGCCGGCCGGAATCGGCCAACCGGTCGCCGGGCCGGCGCACCAGCAGCACCCGCACGCCCTCCCGCTGCGCGCGCTCGGAGAGCAGCCGGGCCACCCGCCCGTCGAACCGCGACTGCAGGAGGGCCTGCCGGCCCCACGGCCCCGGCTGCTCGATCAGCAGCCACCGGGACACCGGGGCCGCCGTCGCCACCCCGGAGTCCCCCCGCTCGAGCGCCTGCACCGAGCAGCGGCTCGCGTCCAGCCGGCCCAGCGGGCGGGCGGGGACGTCGGTGCGGCAGAAGTCGTCCTCACCCGCCGGGCCGGCCGGGGTCACGCCCCCCACCGGGTCACCGGGGCACCCCGGTGGCCGGCAGCTCGGCGTCGGGCACGGTGGCGATCGACTCGGTGACCAGCCGGCGGGCCAGCGTCAGCCGCTCCTCCGGGTCCAGGCCGGGCAGGTCGCCCACCTTCAGCTCGCCGGCGTCCAGCAGCTCGGCGAGCGCCGCCCGGACCCGGCCCGGGAAGGTGTGCGTGCGCCGACCGGCGAGGAGGGTGACCCGGCCGTCGGCGGCGTCCCGCAGCGAGCACCGCAACCGCCGGCGCACGCGCAGGACGGTGGCCGGGCCGAGAGCCGCGGCCGCGGTCGACTGGGCCAGCGGTGCCACCGGCTCGGGGCGCACCTGCGCCCAGGTGCGCTCGCGGAGCCGGTCGGCGACCTCGGTGGGGTCGACGCGGCCCAGCCACTCCTGCAGCCCGGCGATCACCGCGGCGACGTCGTCGCGCACGGAGTCGGGGCGGCCCAGGTCCAGGCCCAGCGGCAGGGAGCCGCGCAGCTCGCGGTCCTCGGCCGCCAGGGTGCGCACCAGGTCCAGCGCGGACTCGGCGGCCGCCCAGCGGGTCACGGAGTGGATGCCGACGGTCAGGTGGGCGCTGATCTCGCCCAGCGCCTCGGCCGAGTGCAGGAACCCCCGCGGCAGGTAGAGGGCGTCGCCGGGGCGCAGCACCGCGTCGATCACGGGCGGGCGCCCGGCAGCCGCGGCCACCTCGGCGGCGCGGTCGCCCCAGGGCTGGGTGCGCAGCGGGTCGGGCAGCACCGGCTCGTGGATGGTCCAGTGCTTCTCGCCGGCCACCTGGAGCACGAACACGTCGTGGACGTCGTAGTGCGGGCTGAACCCCTGCGAGGACGGCGGCGTGATGTAGGCGTTCACCTGCGTCGGGTGGCCCAGATCGGCGGCCAGCTGGTCGGCGAACTCGATCAGCGGCGGCCAGAGCCGGTGCAGCCCCTGCAGCACGACGGTGCTCCCGTCGGCGAAGAGCCGCAGCACCGCGTCGGAGGAGACCTGGTCGGCGATCTCGGCACCGGCCCCGCCCGAGGTGGTGAACCGCTTGGCGTCGACGACCGCGCCGTCCTTGGCGATGCGCAGGAAGGGCGTGCGCAGGCCACGCCGGGAGAGCAGCTCGTCGACGGCCGGCAGGTCCAGCAGGTCGGTGAAGGAGTTGCCGGTGTCCTCGGCGCGCGTCAGGAGCGGGCGCCGGGCCCAGTGCTCCCGTGCGAACTGCTCGGGGGCCATGTCCGTGCACCGCCGCAGGGCCGGGCGGAGCGGCTGCTCCGCCCGGCCCTGCGCGGCCGGGTTCTCGGTCAGGCCGAACCGTCCGCGCCACCGTCGGCGCCACCGTCGGCGCCGCCGTCCGCGCCACCGTCCGCGCCGCCGTCGGCGCCACCGTCCGCGCCACCGTCGGCGCCACCGTCGGCGCCGCCGTCGTGACCGCCGGGCGTGCCGCTCGCGCCGTGGTCGGCCGTGCCCGCGCTGCTGTCGGCCGGACCGTGCGCGCCGCCGTCGGCGCCGCCGTCGGCCCCGCCGTCCGTGCTGGTCATCTCGTCGTCGAGCGCCATGGGCTCCTCCGCTCCTGTCGATCCGGGCCGCCGTGCGACGGCCCCGGCCGGTGCAGTACCTCCCGCGCACCGCGTTGACACCTGCGCCCACCAGCGGTTTCCACCGCCCGGGTCGCCGGCGGTCGGGCACCCGGGACGGCCAGGTCCGAATGTGACGATCAGGTCACGGCTGGCCGGTCGGGTGGGCGGCGGGGCCCGCAGCGGGCACCCACGAGGGTGCGGGACGTGCCTGTGCGGCCCGCGGCGAGCATCTGCACGACGACCGGAGGAGACCACTCGTGACCGAGAGTCGTACACGTACCGACACCACGTTCGAGGACAACGTCGTCCACGACAGAGCGGTCGACCGGCCGGCCGAGGGGGCGACGGCGACGGCGCCCGCCGTTCCCGCGCCACCCCGGCGCGACCGGGTCCGCTGGGGTCCGGTGTGGGCCGGCCTGATCGTCGCCGTCCCGACGTTCCTGCTGCTGCAGCTGGCGACGCTGGCCCTGGGCTGGTGGGACGTCGGCCCGGGCGCCACCGGCAACAACGCCGACTGGATCAGCGGGATCAACGGGCTGATCGCCCTGTTCCTCGGCGGGCTGACCGCCGGTGCGAGCGCGATCTGGCGCGGGCTCAGCGACGGGCTGCTGCACGGCATCCTGGTCTGGGCGCTGACGGTGGTCTCCATCGTCTTCATGACCCTGTTCGGCGGGGGTGCGCTGCTGGGCTCGCTCGCCGGCGTCGTCACCGACGTGACCGGGATCGAGCAGGCGGACCTGCCCGACGTCGCCGCCGGCCAGGTGGCCGACGTGGCGACCGCCAGCGCCAGCTGGGCCGTCCTGGGCCTGGGACTGGGGATCACCGCCGCGGCGCTGGGCGGCGTGCTGGGCGCCAAGATGTGGCCCAGCCGCACCGACGCCGAGCGGCAGCGGGTCGCGGCCGGCTGACGGCCTCCCGCACCGCTATCGTCGACCCCGGATCGAACAAGCGTTCGACCCGGGGTCGACGTGCGGGAGGGCGGCGTGGGGC
>NZ_SSXB01000031.1:0-39701 GCF_021698995.1 Blastococcus sp. KM273129
CGCCCGACCCCCGCGCGCCGGTGCGGCGGCCTCCCCCGGCTACAACTGCTGCATGACCTCCGCCGGGACCGCCCCCGAACCCGTGCTGCGCCGCGCCCGGTTCGCCGATCTGTCGCCCTTCGAGGTCTACGCCCTGTGCCGGCTGCGCGTCGACGTCTTCGTGGTGGAGCAGGAGTGCCCCTACCCGGAGCTGGACGGCCGGGACGTCGAACCCACCACCGAGCACCTCTGGTTCGAGCAGGACGGCGAGGTGCTTGCGACCATCCGCGTGCTGGACGACGGCGCGACCCGGGCCGTCGGCCGGGTCTCCACCGCCGCGGGGGCCCGCGGGCGTGGGCTCGCCGGGCGGCTCATCGAGGCCGCGGTGGCCAGCTACGGCGACGGGCCGCTGACGATGGGGGCGCAGGCCCACCTCGAGGAGTGGTACGGCCGCTTCGGCTTCCGCCGGAGCGGGCCGGGTTACCTGGAGGACGGCATCCCGCACGTCCCGATGCGGCGCGAGGCCGGCCGCGTGACGGCGTCGTCCCCGGGTGCCGACGAAGGGTCGCCTAACCTGCTGGGGTGAGCACGGCGACCGAGGCGACCGCGGCGGCCCGGACCACGGGCGGCCGGGACCGGGCTCCCGTGGCGCCGGTCCGCTGGTCGCCGGTGGAGCTCCTGCCCGCGGCGCTCATCGGGCTGCTCGGCGGCTGGCTGCTGCTCCCCGGCCACGGGCTGTGGTTCGACGAGCTGTTCACCGCCGAGGTGGCCCGCCTGCCGCTGGGCGACATCCTGACCGCGATCGCCACCGGCGAGGGCACCGCCAGCTACCTGGCCGGGGTGCCGCCGTCCTACAACGCCCCGTACTACCTGGTCACCCACCTGTGGGTGTCCCTGCCGGGCCTCGGCGGGGACACCTCCCTCCGCGTCCTCTCCCTCCTGGCGACGGCCGGCGGCCTCGCGCTGATCACCCGGACCCTCACCCGCCTGGCGGGCCGGGCCACCGGGGTGCTGGCGGGCCTGGTGCTCGCGGCCAGCCCGCTGCTGCTCGAGCACTCGGTCGAGGCACGCAGCTACGGGCTCGCCGTCCTCGCCACCGGGGGCGCGCTCCTGGGGCTGGTGCGCTGGCTGCAGGAGCCACCTCGCGGGCTGCTGCTGTTCGGGCTCGCCGGCGCCGGGATGGGCCTGGCCCACTGGTACGCGGTCACGGTGCTCGCCGCGTTCGTCGTCGCAGCCGCGGTGCTGCGCCGCCGGCGGGCGGTGCCGGTCGTGCTCACCGGCGCGCTGGCCACCCTTCCCGCGGTCGGCTTCGTGACCCTGGCCGTGCTCAACGGCACCGGCGCGCGCAACGCCGAGCACCTGACCGACACCGACGGGGAGTTCCTCCTGCGGGCCGCCGAGGCGTGGGCCGGCGGCAGCAACCCGCTGCTGTACCTGGCAGCGGGGCTGGCCGTGGTCGGCGCCGTCCGGGCCACCGGTGCGCGGGTGGTGGGGGCCTGCTGGCTGCTGGTCCCGCTGGCCCTGCTGCTGGTCGCGGAGCTGGCGCGGCCGGTCTACCACCCCCGCTACCTGCTGGTCGGGCTGCTCGGCCTGGGAGTGCTGGCGGCGGCCGGCGCGATGTCGCTGCCGCGGCCGGCCCGGGTGCCGGTGAGCGCGCTGCTGCTGGCCTGCGCCCTCCTCGCCTCCGCCCCGCTGGCCGACCGCGGCCCGCGGGAACGGGCCGACGACCTGGTCGCGGTCCTGGCGCAGGTGCACGCACCGGGCGAGCCGGTCGTCGCCGCCGACCAGCGGTCGGCGACCGGCCTGGACCACTACGTCCGCGGCCTCGCCCCCCGGCTCCGCCCGGACGTCGTCCTGCCGCCGGAGGACGCGCCGGCCGACGCCGAGCGGGTGTGGCTCGTCCGCCGCCTGATCGACGGCGAGCCCGAGCCCACCGACGACGACGGCATCCTCCGCGCGGCGGGCCTGCGCATGGCCGAGCAGTACGACTTCCCCGCGACCAGGACCCACCTGGTCCTGCAGCTCTGGACCCGCTGAACGCCTCGGCGTCAGCGGCGGGCCCGCACCGCCCAGGCCAGCGATCCCAGCGACTGCCGCAGCCGGGCACGGGCGGTCCAGGCCGACCGGCCCACCGGCCGCCGGTCCCGGACGACAGGCACGCTCGCGACCGGCCGGCCCGCGCGACCGACGGCGAGGACCACGCTCGGCGCCCCCTGCTCGCGGACGGCGGTGACGACGGCGGCGCGCACGGCCGGGCCCATGGCCAGGAAGGCGCCCGCGTCCGGTGGAAGGCCGGTCAGCCTGCCCGCCACGCGCCGGTGGAGCGTACCGGTGAGCCGCCGCAGCGGCGACTCGTAGCGGCCGCGCCGCCCGGCGAAGACCGCCGCCACGTCCCCGGCCGCGAGCCGGTCGAGCAGCAGCGGCACCGCCTCCGGCGGGTCCTGGAGGTCGGCGTCCAGGCAGACCCAGACGTCAGCGGCGGCCTCCTCGGCGAGCCCGTGCGCCAGGGCCGCGTGCTGCCCGACGTTCACCGCGAGCTCGGTGACGGCGATCCGGGCGTCCGCGGCGGCGAGGGTGCGCGCCACGGCGGCGCTGGCGTCGGGCGAGGCGTCGACGACCAGCCGCAGCCGCCACGGCCGGCCGGCGAGCGCCGCACCGAGCCGGTCCGCGAGCTCGGCGAGGGTCGCCTCGTTGCCGTGCACGGGGACGACGACCGCCACCCGGGGGCCCGCCTCCCCGCGGGCGGTCACCCGGCGGCCCAGGTCCGGGCCAGGCCGTCGGCCAGGTCGACCTCGGGGGTCCAGCCCAGCAGCCGCCGGGCCAGCGCCGGGTCGCAGACCCAGTCGGCGGTGTCCCAGCCGCGCCCCGGGTGCGCGCCCGGGGCGGTCGCGATCGGGCGACCCGTCACCCGCTCGGCGGTGGCCACGAGCTCCTCGGTCCCGGTCTGCACCCCGGTGCCGATGTTGAGCACGGCGCCGGGGGGCAGGTCGTCGGCCACCGCGGCGCGGACGCAGGCGTCGACGACGTCCCCCACCCACACCCAGTCGCGCCGGCTCAGGTGGGCCGGCAGCGGCACCGTGCCGCCGGTGCGGGCGGCAGCCATCACGACCGGCACCAGGCGGGTGGGGTGGTCGCCCGGCCCGTACACCTGGAAGGCGCGCAGCACGGCTGCCCGGATCCCGCGCTCGGCCGCCGCCGCCTGGAGGAGCAGCGAGCCCGCGGCCTTGGTGGCGCCGAAGAAGCCGCGCGGCTCGAGGGCGGCGTCCTCCGCCAGCGGGTGCGGTGCGGCGGCGTACTCGGTCGACGAGCCGAGCCGGACCACGACCCGGCAGCGGTCGGGCAGCGCGTCGACCAGCCAGGGGCTGGTGTTGACCGCGGTCGTGGCGGCGCGCTCCGCCGCGGTGGCCTTGGCCCGGCCCGCGGCGAGCGCGAAGACGACGTCCGGGTCCGCGGTGCGCACGGCCGCCGCACCGGCGACCGGATCGGCCAGGTCGACGTCCCGGCGGGTCAGCCCGGTGACCTGCCAGCCCTCCCGCTCGAGCCGCTCCACCAGGTGCCGCCCGACGAAGCCGCCGGCGCCGGTCACGAGGGCTCTCACGCCGGCAGCGCCACCCGTGCCGGGGGCTCCTGCACCGCGGCGGTGACGGCGTCGACGAACGCCCGGCGGTGCTCGGTGGCGCGCTCGGCACCGGCCCGGCGCAGCTCGTCCAGACCGTGGAGCAGGCGGGGCACCTCCACGAACGGGTCGCGCCCGGCCATGTCGGCGGTGAACGAACGGCGCAGGAACGTGAACTCGGTGCCGATGCGGACGAGCTCGGCGGCCAGCAGGTCCCCGGGCACCGGGAACCCGCGGCCCGGGAGCGTCAGGCCCCCCACCCCGAACGGCACGGCCACCTGCGCCCGGACCGCCTCCACGGTGCCGTCCACGAGCGGGCCGAACAGCGAGGTGGACCGGCGGTCGATCCGCAGGTCGTTCAGCCCGACGTAGATCCGCGCGAGGGGGCGCCGCGCCAGCTCCGCCGCCCGGTCCACCGCGTCCTGGGTCTCCACCAGGATGCCCAGGCCGCACCGGCCCCCGACGAGGTCGAGGGTCCGGTCCACCTCCTCGCTGGAACGCACCATGGGCAGCAGCAGCTCGTCGGCCCCGCGGGCGATCGCATCGGCCACCTCGCCGGCCGTCCACGGCCCGAAGCCGTTGATCCGGCAGAGCACGCGCCCCGGGGTCGCCGCCCGCACGCGCGTCAGGTCCTCGGGGGTGTCCTCGTTGACCTGGGTGCCCTCCCCCTCCTGACGCCGCAGCTTGCCGCGCCGCTCCCAGTCGACGACGATCCCGGCGGCACCGGCAGCCACGACGTCGCGCCCCCACTGCGGGTCGACGGTGAAGAGGAACAGGTCCATGCGCGTCAGCTTAGGCTTTCCTAACCTGCGCGCGCGGCCGGGTCGCGGCGCGTCCCCGAGATCGCGGGGTCGGCGAGGACCGGCCGCGCGGCTCGGGCACCGGCCGGGAAGGTCAGCGCCGCACCTGCCACCTCGATGGTGACCTCCTGCCCGACCGCCGGGAGCTGCGTACCCTCCAGCCGCGCGGTCACCGTCCCGCCGCCGGCCAGCGTCAGCCACACCCGGGAGTCGTGGCCGTAGAAGTCGACGGCGTGCACCAGCGCCCGCGCACCCGCGCCGAGCGGTGGCCCGAGGCGCAGCTGCTCCGGGCGCAGCAGGACCCGGGCGGGCCCGTCGGCCGCGACGCCGTCGACCGGGAGCGCGCCGAGGACGCAGAGCGCGCGGCCCTCCCGGATCTCGGCGTCGAGGACCACCGACTCCCCCACGAAGGCGGCCACGTCGAGGTCGGCCGGCCGCCGGTAGAGGGTGCGCGGATCGGTCAGCTGCACCAGCCGGCCGCCGCGGAGGACCGCCACCTGGTCGGCCATCGACAGCGCCTCGGCCTGGTCGTGGGTGACCAGCACGGCTGTCGCCCCGGCGGCGGCGAGCGCGGCGAGGACGGCCCGCCGGGTGTCCTCGCGCAGCGCGGCGTCCAGGGACGAGAACGGCTCGTCGAGGAGGACGAGCGCCGGCTCCGGGGCCAGCGCCCGGGCGAGGGCGACCCGCTGCTGCTGGCCGCCGGAGAGCTGGTGCGGCGCCCGGTCCGCCAGGTCGGCGTCCAGCCCGACCAGGGCCAGCAGCTCGGCCACCCGCCCCCGGTCGGCGCGCCGGCGGCGGGGCAGGCCGAAGGTGATGTTGCCGGCGACGCTCAGGTGGGGGAACAACCCGCCCTCCTGCGGCACGAAGCCGATCCCCCGCTGCCGGGCGGGCACGCCCCGGCCGGCACCGGCCACGACCCGGTCACCGACGGCGACGGTGCCGCTGTCGGGTTCGTCGAAGCCGGCGACCAGCCGCAGCAGCGTCGTCTTGCCGCAGCCCGAGGGGCCGAGCAGGGCGGTGAACCCGCCGGCCGGCACGTGGAGGTCCACCCCGGTGAGCACCGGGGTGGCGCCGAACGCCTTGGTCAGGCCGGTCACGGTGAGGGAGCTCATGGGGTCGGACCTCGTCGGGTGTGGCGGGACAGCAGGACGGTGGCCGGGGCGGACAGCAGCACCATCACGGCCGCGTACGGGGCGGCCGCACCGTAGGCGAGCGCGCTGCTGGCCGACCAGAACGCGGTCGCGAGGGTGGCGGTGCCGGTGGGCGCGAGCAGCAGCGTGGCGGTGAGCTCGGTGACCACCGCCAGGAACACCAGGGCCGCGCCGGCGCCGAGACCGGGCGCGAGCAGCGGCAGCGTGACGCGGCGCAGCCGGTCGACGCCGGAGGAGCCCAGGGAGGCGGCGACGTCGTCGTAGAGCGGTGGGGACTGCTCGACCGCCGCGCGGACGGGGACGATCGCCCGGGGCAGGAAGAGGATCGCGTACGCGGCCAGCAGCACCGGGACCGTCTGGTACAGCCACGGCGTGACCCGGATGCTCAGCGTGACCAGCGCCAGGGCGACGACGATGCCCGGCAGCGAGCTGCCCAGGTACGTGGCCCGTTCCAGGAGCGTCGCCGTGCGTCCCCGGGCGCGGACGGCCAGCCACCCGGTGGGCAGGGCCATGGCGGTGGTGAGCGCCGCCGCAGCGGCGGCCAGGGCCAGCGTGGTCCCCGTCGTCGCGGCGAGGTCTCCCCAGTCGGGGCCGGCCGACGTCCCACCGGCCAGCCAGTAGGCCAGTGCGCCGAGGGGGACCAGCAGCGCCAGGGCGACGAGCCCGGCGAGCGCCACCAGCGCCGGCGCGGTCAGGGCCCGCAGCCGCACCGGCGGGGCCGGACGGACCGCACCCCGCCCGGTGCCGGCGTAGCCGCGGTGCCCCCGCAACCGGACCTCGGCCAGCAGCAGCAGGAGGCAGAGCAGCACCAGGACACCGGCCAGCATGGTGGCCGCCGGGCCGTTGAAGGTGGCCCGGTACTGGTCGTAGATGGCGGTGGTGAAGGTCGGGTAGCGCAGCATCTGCAGCGCCCCGAACTCGGCGAGCACGTGCAGCGCCACGAGCAGGCAGCCGCCCAGCAGCGCCACGCGCAGCTGCGGCAGCTGCACCCGCCGGAAGACCGCCCAGCCGGACAGGCCCAGCCCGCGGGCCGTCTCCTCCAACGCGGGGTCCAGGCCGCGGAACGCCGCGACCACGGGCAGGTAGACGAAGGGGAAGTAGGACAGCGAGACCACCAGCAACGCGCCGGCGTAGGTGTCCAGGCCCGGCAGCAGGGAGATCCACGCGAAGCTGTTCACGAACGCCGGTACGGCCAGCGGCGCCACCAGCAGCACGTGCCACGTGCGCCGCCCGGGCACCGACGAGCGCGCCACCAACCAGGCGGCACCGACGCCCAGGACCGCGCAGACAGCGACCGTGCCCGCGGCGAGGCGGGTGGTGTTCCAGAGCAGTTCGGCGACCCGCGGCCGGAGCACGAGCTCGCGGACCCCCGACCAGCCGACGTCGGCGGTGTACCCCGCGATGTGGATCAGCGGCAGCAGCGCCAGCGCGGCGACGCAGGCGGCCAGCGCGACGGTCACCGGCGACCGGCGCAGCGGTCGCCGCCCACGGCTCGCGGACGCGCCGGAGCCCCGGGGCGCCGGCGGGGCCGGTGCTCCGGGGCTCGCGGTGACGGGCACGGGAGGGGTCAGAGCAGCCCCACTTCCTGCATCAGCTCGGTGACCCGCCGGGAGTCGAGGGTCCCCGGGTCGACGGGCGGCGCCTGCAGGTCCGCCAGCGGCGGCAGCGCCTCGGCGGAGGCGACACCCGTCCCGACGGCGTACTCGAGGGCGCTGCTGCCGGCGAGCCGCTCCTGCGCGGTGCGGCCGGTGAGGTACGCGACCAGCTGCTGGGCCTGCTCCGGCTGGTCGGAGGAGGCGAGCACCCCCGCACCCGACGTGCTGAGGAAGGCGCCCGCGTCCTGGTTGCGGAAGTAGTGCAGCGCGGCGTCGTCGCCGATGAGGCCGTCCTGGGCCTGGTCACGGAACCAGTAGTAGTGGTACGTGATGCCGACCGGGACCTCGCCCTCGTCGACCGCCTTCATGATCGCGGTGTTGCTCGCGTAGATCTCGGCGTTGTCCTCGAGCCCCGCGAGCCAGTCCCGGGTCGCTTCCTCGCCCTCGAGCTCGAGCACGGCGCTGACGATCGCCTGGAAGTCGGCACCACCGGCGGCGATCCCCACGCGGCCGGCCCAGGCGGGGTCGGCCAGGTCGAGCATCGAGGCCGGCAGCTCCTCCTCGCCGATCTCCGCGGGGTTGTAGATCAGCGTCGTCGATCGGGCGGCGAAGCCCACCCAGTTGCCCGAGGACGGCCGGAACTGCTCGTCGACCTGGTCCAGGGTGGCCTGGTCCAGCGGCGCGAGCAGCCCTGCCTCGTCCACCGCCGAGATGGCCGGGCTGTTCTCGGTGAGGAAGACGTCGGCCGGCGAGGCCTCGCCCTCCTCGATGATCTGGTTGGCCAGCTCCGAGTCGTTGGCGTCGCGGAACTCGAGCTCGATGCCCGTCTCCTCGGTGAAGTCCTCGAGCATCGCGCGGACCAGGCTCTCGTGCTGGGCGCTGTAGACGGTCAGCGTGTCCGCGTCGGATCCGCACGCGGCCAGGGATGCCGCGAGGGTGAGGGTGGAGACGGCGGCGGTCGCTCGCCCGAGCCTGGTCACTGAGGTCCTCCTCGAGGTAGGTGAGGCACACCTAAGCATGCCGGTCCCGCGGGGGACGAGCCGCCCGTCCCCACCGGGCTGCGATCGTGATGTCATGCGCACCGGCACCCGCGAGGAGCCCCACGACCCACCGGCGGGCGACGCGGCGCTGCTGCGCGAGGCCGCGGACCGGCTGGAGGCGCTCGCCGCCACCACCACGCCCGGCGACTGGCGCCTCGGCGGGTTGCTGGCCAGCCGCCCGGAGGTCGTGGCCCCGGCCCCGGCGGCCGCACCGAGCACGTCGCCGAGGCGCGCACCCGGCTGCCCTGATCCGGGAGGCACCGCCGCGCGCACGGGGTAGGGGACGTCGATGCAGCCCCCGCACCCCGACCGCCCGGACCGGCCCGCCGGCGCCTCCGTCCCCGAGGCCGACGACACCCCGGAGCGGACGGGGCTGGCCCGGCGGCTGGACAAGCCGATGGGCGCGCTCGGGCTGGTGTTCGTGCTCGTCGTCCTGGGCCAGTCGCTGGCGCGGCAGCCCTGGCTGACCACCACGCTGAGCGTGGTCGGCTGGGTGCTGTGGGCGGTGTTCGTCGCGGAATTCGTGCACCGGGCGGTCACCGCCCGCGACCAGCGCCGGTTCTGGCAGCGCAACTGGTGGCAGGTCGTCTTCCTCGCGGTGCCGTTCCTGCGGTTCGCCCGCGCGCTGACGCTGCTGCGCGCGGCGCGGGTCGGGGGCGTGGTGTCCGCGGCGGTCCGCGGGTCGCGGTCGGCGGGGCGCCTGCTCAGCGGCCGGATCGGCTGGCTCGGTGCGGTGACGACCGTCGTCGTGCTGGCGACCAGCCAGCTGCTGTTCGTGCTCGGCGCCTACGAGTCCTACGGCACTGCGCTCTACGACGCCGCCCTGGCCACGATCGTCGGGCAGCCGCTCACGGCCGACGGCGGGCTGGCGCGCGTCCTCGACGTCGCCCTGGCGACCTACTCCGTGGCGGTCTTCGCCACGCTGGCCGGCGCGCTCGGCGCCTTCTACCTGGAGCGCCGGGGCGGCGAGGACCCCGCCGCGCAGCAGGGGTGACCGCCCGGGACGACGGGTGCCCCGCCGGCGGACCGGCGGGGCACCCGGTGGCGCGGAGGGATCAGACCGGCTCGGCGCAGTAGATCGTGCCGGGCTCGGCCTCGTCGGCACCCACCCAGATGGCCCCGACGGCGGACTCGAAGTCGAGGCAGACGTCCTGGGCGAGGAAGTCCGCGTAGTTCAGCTCCTGCTCGTCGATGCCGACGATGCGGGCCTCGGCCTCGGCGGCGTCGCACTCGACGGTCTCGACCTCCTCGCCGGCGAGGTTGGCCACGCAGTCGCCGACCTCGGGGTCACCGCCGCCGAGCATGCCGAACAGCAGGCCGACGGCGACGAGGGCGACCAGGACACCGCCCACGGCCAGGAGGACCTTCTTGGCCGTGCTGCCCTTCCGGTCCGGCTGACCCCACGGCGCCCCGCCGCCCTCCGGCGGCACCCAGCCGCCGCCGGGCTGGTACGGCTGCTGGCCGGGCTGGTACGGCTGCTGGCCGGCCTGGTCGAAGGGCTGGTACGGCTGACCGGGCTGGCCGTGCGGGCCCGGCTGCTCCGGCTGACCGTGCGGAGCCGGCTGACCGGGCTGACCCGGCTGGCCGGACGGCCCGGGCTGGCCCGGCTGCTGGCCGGACGGGTTCTGGTCCGGGCCGTTCCCGGGGTGGCTCATGGGTGCTCCTGGATCGCTGGACGTCGTGCGTACGCACGGATCCTCGCCCATCGGGGTGGCACCGTTGGGCGGCTGGACGGGGCCGGTGCCCCGGACGGGTCACGACGGGCAGCGCGCCCACGCCCCGTCCCGGCCGCCCCGCGCGCCGGGGCGTGCACCTGCCTGCGCCGGGGTAGCCGCCGGGGATGAGCGACGACACGGCCTCCAACGGGTTCGCCGAGCGGCTGGGCGCCCGGCCCGAGCCGGACGGGGAGGGCGCCGCCCGGATGGCGTTCGAGGTGGGCGAGGAGCACCTCAACCCGGCCGGGACGCTGCACGGCGGGGTGCTGGCGACGCTGGTCGACACCGCGATGGGCCAGGCGGTGCGCACCACCACCGACGACGGCGAGGTGCCCGCGACCAGCCAGCTGACGGTGACCTACCTGCGCCCGGGCACCACCGGACCGGTGCAGGTGACCGCCCGGCTGCGCACCCGCGGGGAGCACCTCACGGTGTGCGAGGCCGACGTGGAGCAGGACGGCAAGGCCCTCGTGCACGCCGTGGCGACCTTCGCCCTGCTGCACTCCTGACCGCGGGAGATCAGCCGGCCGGCGGGGCCGGCAGCTCCAGCACCACGGCGGCCGCCGCGCCCTCGTTCTCGAAGAGCTCGTCCTCGTCCTCGGTGCTGCCCAGGGTGACGACCAGGATGTAGGTGAAGATGCCGAGGATCACCAGCAGGATGCCCAGCGGGATCAGCACCCGGCCGAGCCGCCTGCCCTTCGGGCTGCCCTCGCCCCGGTCGTCG
This sequence comes from Blastococcus sp. KM273129, assembly GCF_021698995.1. Taxonomy (NCBI): domain Bacteria; kingdom Bacillati; phylum Actinomycetota; class Actinomycetes; order Geodermatophilales; family Geodermatophilaceae; genus Blastococcus; species Blastococcus sp. KM273129. Next base: position 10,621 of record NZ_SSXB01000031.1, read on the forward strand.
GCACCCTGCTGGTGGGGCTGCGCCATGGGAGGTCCTCCTGTGGTCCGGATCGGGGTCGGTGACCGGGCGGTCACCCCCTCCTCCATGCCCACGCCGTCGCGGGTCACGCCCCTCGATCGCGACCGGCGCGGCGAGGCCGGGCGGAGGACCATCGGGGCATGACCACCGCTACCTGGAACGGCGTCGTCATCGCCGAGTCCGACGACATCGTCGCCGTCGAGGGCAACGCGTACTTCCCCCGTGGCTCCGTCCGGGCCGACGTGCTCCGCCCCTCGGAGACGCACACCGTCTGCCCCTGGAAGGGCACCGCCTCCTACTTCACCCTGGAGGTCGACGGGCAGCAGAACCCCGACGCCGCCTGGTTCTACCCCGAGCCCGAGACGGCCGCGCGCGAGATCACCGACCGGGTGGCGTTCTGGCGGGGCGTCGAGGTGCGCTGAGGCCGGGACGCCGGGCGCCGGTCCGGCTCAGCGGCCGGGGCGGGCGCCGGCGAGCTCCCGGGCCCGCTCCGCGGCCTCGGCGTCGAGCTGCCGGTCGATCGACTCGGCGAAGGAGTCCCACGCCTGCTCCGGGGTGACCCCGAGCGCGGCGGCGATCTGCTCCCACTCGGCCCCGCCGCGCAGCGCGGCGCGGATCCCGATCAGCTGGCTGTCGTGGGCGCGCCGCGAGACCACCTCCCCCAGGGCCAGCAGCTCCAGCGCCTCGTAGACGTCCAGCTGGGTCCCTGTGTCGCGCAGCGACGCCGACCAGTCGTCGCCGGCGTCGTCGCGCACGGTGTTCAGCGCAGTGTCGCCGTCGTCGCGGCGGCTGAGGAAGTCCAGCCGGGTCGCGGCCGTCGTCAGCGAGAACTCCGCCTCGAGGGCCTCGGGTGTGATGCTCATGCACCCAGGGTCCCCCTCGCCGGCGGCGCGCCAAACCCGCGAGGCCCGCGATCCGGCACACGCCGAGGGCCCGCACCCCCCGTGGGGATGCGGGCCCTCCGTGCACGTCCCCGGCCCCGAGCGGGGCGGGGACGGCGCTCACTCGCTGACGCCGACGGCCTCCTTGGCCAGGGCGGCCAGCCGGGTCTGCGCGGCGCTGGCCACGTTGGACCGGTTCTTGTGGGTCTCCTCGTAGCGGATGATCACGTTGACGTCGTGCGGCGTCCGCAGCTGCTTGATCGCCTTCACGGCGTCCTGCACCGACATCGAGTCGTAGCCCTTGATCGGCAGCTCGTCGGCGGTGACGTCGCCCAGCTCCTCGCGGGCGGTGCGGGCGGCCTCGGCGGCCTCGTCGTCGCCCTCGCGCTGCGCGATCCGCTCGGCGCGGCGCAGCGAGGCGGCCCGCCCGACCGTGAGGGTCTCGCGCACCGCACCGGTGATCGCGGAGGCGCGGTCACCCACGGCGGAGAACCGGTCGGAGGTCTCCTCGCCGGCGTGGCGCACCGTGTCGACGGCGTTGTTCACCGTGTTGGCCCAGAAGCGCACCGGGGCGTTGACCGCACGGGCGACGCCACCGGCCACCTTCTGCACCGGCGTGGGCTGCAGCGCCGCGGGGCCGTCCAGGGCCTCCTCGGCGAGGACGACGGTGAGCCACTCGACGGTCGCGCTGTGGGCCTCGACCAGCTTCTCGGCCAGGCGCCGGGTCGCCGTCTCACCCGCGGTGTCGGCGAGCACCTTGAGGTAGGTGGCGCGGTCGAGCAGCTGGTGCTCGAGCTGCAGGTCCTGCAGCAGGGCCTCCTCGATGGAGGTGGTCTGCTCGAAGGTGGCCTTGAGGGCTGCGGAGAGGCGGCCGACGACCGGCGTCACGACGTCCGGCACACCGCCGAGGGCGCGCAGCTGCTCGGTGATCTCCAGCGAGCGGGCCGCGGCGTTGTCGGCGTTCTGGGTGAGCTCGCGGCGCACGGCGTCGGTGCGGGCCTGGCTGATGCGGGTGCGTGCGATCTGCTCCTCGGTCTGCGTGAGCAGGACGAGGGCGCGCAGCTGGTTGATCATCTTGGCGTTGTTGTCGGTCATGGTGGGGACGGCTCCAGGGGTCTCGACGGCCCCGGTGCAGGGCCCCGGCGCGAGCTCGCGAGGGCCGGGGGGCAGCGGGGTCCTTCTGCTGACGGTGCTGTGTGTGCCCCGGATCCCCCCGGTGCTAACAACTGCAAGCGGATGGCTAGCAGTGAGCCTGGTCACCCGGACGGGTGAACGCCCCCCCGCCCCCGAACGCGGGAAGGCGCCGCTCCCGCAGGGGAACGGCGCCCTCGGGGGCGGACCGGCGTCAGCCGACGCGGGCCTGCAGCCGCTCGGCGGCCGGCGACCGGCGCTGCTGCACGTCGAAGCGCAGCACCGGCTGGGTCATGTCGTCGGTGACCTCGTACGGCGGGCGCGGGGCGAGGCGGACCGGGCGGGGCGGCAGCGACGACGGCGGCATCGTCCTGCCGCAGCCGACGCAGAAGCGGCCTCGCTGGTGCACGGCTCCGCAGTGCGCGCAGTTCATGTCGTCTCCTCGGGGTCGTTACCGGCACGGACAGGGGGACCCTGGCAGCCGGCACCGACCGCCGTCGCCCCGGTCTGACGGGTGGGACGAGCCGTTACGCGAAAGTCATGAACGTCGCGGTTCCGCAATCTGCGCTCACCGGCCGGTCAGCCGCGCGACCGCCTCGTCCAGCCCGGTGACGTCGGCGTACTTGGCGTCGAGGTCGGCCAGGTTGGTCTCGTGCAGCGCCTCGGTCCGGTCGGCGCAGGCCTGCCGGACCACCTGCGGCCGGAACCCGGAGTTGAGCGCGTCCATCGCGGTCGCCCGGACGCAGCCCGACGTCGACACCCCGCCGATGACGAGGGTGTCCACGCCGAGCGTGCGCAGCGTGCTCGCCAGCGGCGTGCCGAAGAAGGCCGAGGCGTACTGCTTGAGCAGCACCGGCTCCCCCGGCGCGGGCGCCAGGGTGAAGCCGCCCCAGTCCCCGTCGGCGCCCTCGGCGAACGCGGCCAGGGCCGGCACCTTCCGCACGAAGAGGCCCCCGTCGGCCAGGTCGGCGCCGTAGCGGACGCCGGTCCACAGCACCGGGTGCCCGGCGCCGCGGGCGGCGTCCACCAGCGCGGTGACCGCAGCGACCGCCGTCGCCGGCTCCGGCAGCGCGAACGGGCCGCCGGGCTCGGTGTAGGCGCGGACCAGGTCGACCACCAGGACCGCCGGCCGCCGCCCCCACCCGACCCGGCCGGAGAAGGCGGACCCGTGCGGCCCCGGCGCGGGCTCCGGCTCGCTCACCCGGCCCACACCGGGCGGGTCGGCGCGGGCAGCCCGGTCTCCTCCTCGCAGCGGGCCAGCAGCTCCTCGATCGGCGGCCCCATGTCGAACACCGGCAGCTCGGCCGGCCGGTCGGCGCGCAGCTGGTCGCGCAGGCTCTCCGTCGCCTCCCGGTCCACCGCGCCGTCCTCGGTGAGGCAGACCCCGTACCGCTCGGCGCCCCTCGCCGTCACCAGCCCGCGGCGCACCTCCAGGGCGACCAGCTCGGGGTCCCGCTCCAGCGGGTCGCCCCACCCGCCACCGCCCCAGGTCACGAAGTGCAGCACGTCGCCGGGCCGCACGGGCACGTCGTGGCACTTGCTGGGCAGCACCTGCCGGCTGCCGTCGGCCCGCTCCAGCCACTTCGTGCCGCGGGCACCGGGGGCGCCGCCGTTGACACCCCACGGGTAGGTGAGCCAGCGGTCGTCGTGGATGGCGATCGTGCCCGGCTCCTCGAAGACGTAGGTGACGTCGACGCCGTTGCCGCCGCGTTGCAGGCCGGCGCCCCCGGTGTCGGGCACGGTCACCCACTGCTCGATCCGCAGCGGGTAGTAGGACTCCAGGTACTCGCACGGGATGTTCGTGAAGCTCGGCCACAGCGAGTGCCCGTCCGGACCGTCGCCCAGCGGCCGGCCGGGGATGCCGCCGAAGCCGATCGAGTACAGCTGGAACCACTCCCCCTTCCGCTCGCCCGACGAGTAGTTGCCGGAGTACATGAAGTGCGGCGAGGAGGAGAAGCCCGCGGCGTTGAGCAGCGCCGGGTTGGTCTGCCCGAGCAACCCGCCGAACAGGTCGAAGACCCGCCCGATGCCGTGGTTGCGGCCGTTGAGGGCCGCCGGGAACCTCGGCCGCCAGTAGGAGCCCTCGGGGATCGTGACGTCGACCAGCGGGTAGAAGCCGTCGTTCCAGAGGATCTGCGGATCGGCCACGGTGATCATGTAGATCCCGAAGAACATCCGCGTCAGGTTCTCGTTGATGAAGTAGTTGATCGGGCCGACCGCCTGGGGCGAGGAGCCGGTGAAGTCGATGTGCACCTTCTCGCCGGTGCGGGTGAGCGACATCTTCAGCTCGTAGGGGCCGTAGCCGACGCCGTCGTCGCAGATGTAGTCGGTGAAGGAGAGCGTGCGGCCCTCCTCGAACACCGCCGACAGCAGCACCTTCATCGCGTCGTAGTTGCGCTGCAGGAGCGCGTCCAGGGCCGAGAGGTAGGTGGCGGTGCCGAACCGCTCGCACATCTCCACCACGCGCCGCGCGGCGGTGCGGCAGGCGGCGACCAGCCCGTTGAGGTCGGCGCGGTTCCAGTCCGGTTTGCGCACCTGGTTGAGCACGATGCGCAGCGCGTCCTCGTTGAGCACGCCCTTGCGGTAGAGCTTGAAGGGCGGGATGACCACGCCCTCCTCGAAGATCGTCGTCGCGTCCGTCGGCATGGACGACGGCGTCTTGCCCCCGACGTCGGACATGTGCCCGAACATCGAGGCCCACCCGACCACGCGCCCCTCGTGGAAGATCGGGACGACGACCAGCCAGTCGTTGGCGTGGCTGATCGCGGCGCCGCAGGAGTACGGGTCGCTGGTCAGCAGGACGTCGCCCTCCTCGATCGTGTCCTGGAAGCCCTCGAGGAAGTCCGGGATCGAGAGGCCGAACTGGCCGACGACCATCTTGCCCTCGGGGTCGCCGATGAGCGGGAACTCGTCGTGCTGCTCGCGGATGCCGGGGCTGAGCGCCGTCCGGAAGAGCACCTCGTCCATCTCGTAGCGGGCGTTGCGCAGCCCGTTCTCGATGAGGTCGAGGGTGACCGGGTCGACCTCGGTCCTCTCGACGGTGCCGGTCGCGGTCTCGACGATCGTCGCCATGTCTCAGCCCTCCCTGTCGTTGATGGGCGCGGGGGTGATCAGCAGGCTGCCCGCCGGGTGCACGGTGGCCACGTGGCCGGGCAGGACGAGGGTGGTGGAGTCCATCTCGGTGACGATCGCGGGACCGGTCACCACGTCACCGGCGCGCAGCTTCGCCCGGTCGTAGACGCCGGCCGGGACGTGCTCGCCGCCGACGTAGATCGAGTGGTCCTGGACCAGGGCGCCGGCCGGGTCGCCGTCGCCCTCGGGGAGGGACACCGGTGCCACGTCCGGCTTCGGGCCGGTGACCGTGGCACGGGCGTTGACGATCTCGTGGTCGACGTCGAGCAGGAAGCTGAACAGCCGCTCGTGCTCGGCGTCGAACGTGCGGGCCACGTGCTCGAGCAGCGAGCCGGGGTCGGCCAGCCAGGTGGCGTCGACGTCGACCGGGATCTCGAAGCCCTGCCCGTGGTAGCGGACGTCGACCTGGTAGCCGGTGGTCTGGGTCTCCGGCGCCAGGCCCTGCTCGGTCAGCCGGCGGCCGGCGTCCTCGGCCAGGCCGCGCAGGACCTCCACCAGGTCGGTGCCGCCGAGCTCGCCGAACCGGCGGAGCACCGTGCGGGCGGACTCGTCGCGCCGGCTCGTGGTGGCGTCGCCGAGGGCGCACAGCAGGCCGGGGCCCGGCGGGACGATGACCGGCCAGGCGCCGGTGAGCCTGCCCAGCGCGTTGGCGTGCAGCGGCCCGGCGCCGCCGAAGGCGACGAGGGCGAAGTCGCGCGGGTCGAAGCCCTGCTGCACCGAGACCAGCCGGACGCCGCCGAGCATGTTCTCGTTGACGATGTCGACGATCCCGGCGGCCGCGGCCTCCGGGGAGTCCAGCCCCATCGCCTCGGCGACCTTGCCCACCGCGGCACGCGCGGCCTCGACGTCGAGGGTGATCTCCCCGCCGGCCAGCGTCGTCGGCAGGTAGCCCAGGACGACGTTGGCGTCGGTGACGGTCGGGTCGACCCCGCCCTTGCCGTAGGCGGCCGGGCCCGGGTCGGCTCCGGCGGACTGCGGGCCGACGCGCAGCGCGCGGGTCAGCTCCGGGACGTGCGCGATGGAGCCGCCGCCGGCGCCGACGGTGCGGACGTCGACGCTGGAGGCGCGGACGGCGAGGTCGCCGACCTTCGTCTCCCGGCCGATCCGCGGGTCCAGCCCCTGCACCAGCCCGACGTCGGTGGAGGTGCCGCCCATGTCGAAGGTGATCAGGTCCCGGTACCCGGCCTGCTCGGCCACCCAGACCGCGCCGGTGACGCCGCCGGCCGGACCGGACAGCAGCAGGGTGACCGGGGAGTCGATCGCCTTGTCCGCCGAGCAGAGCCCGCCGTCGCTGCGCAGGATGGCCAGCTCACCGGCGACGCCGCCCTCGCGCAGCTGCCCGGCGAGGTTCTGCACGTACTTCTTCACCTGCGGCTGGACGTAGCCGTTGGCGACGGTGGTGAGGGTGCGCTCGTACTCGCGCAGCTCGGGCAGCACGTCGGAGGAGAGGGAGACCGGGATGCCCGGCAGCAGCTCCGCGGCGATCGCGGCGACCCGCTGCTCGTGCGCCGGGTCGGCGAAGGAGTTGATCAGGCTGACGGCCAGGGCCTGGATGCCGGCGTCCTGCAGGGTCGCCAGCTGCGCGCGGACGTCGTCCTCGTCGAGCTCGCGGACCACGGAGCCGTCGCTGGCGATCCGCTCGTCGACCTCGACGGTGTGCTCCAGCGCCGCCAGCGGCTCGGGCTTGGGCCAGATGATCCAGCCGGCCAGCCCGCCGGGGACGTAGGAGCGGGCGATCTGCAGCACCTGGCGGAAGCCCTTGGTGGTGACCAGGCCGACGCGGGCACCCTTGCCCTCGAGGATCGCGTTGGTGGCCACCGTCGTGCCGTGCAGCACCTGGGCGACCTCGGAGAGCGCGATGCCCGCCTCGGCGCACACCTGCTCGACGCCGCGGAGGACGCCGACCGCCTGGTCGGCCGGGGTGGAGGCGGTCTTGCAGCGCCAGGTGCTGCCGGTCCCCTCCTCGACCAGCAGGACGTCGGTGAACGTGCCGCCGACGTCGACTCCGAGCCGGTAGCTCATGAGGCCTCCTCTTCGTGGGGGTGCGGGCTGGCGGCCGCGCGGGCTGCCTGGGCGGTCGCGGCCCGGACCATGACGGCCCGGGCGTTGCAGATGTGCGCGGTCATCACCGCGCGGGCCCACCCGGGGTCGCCCGCCCGCAGCGCGGCGACGATCTCCAGGTGGTGGGCGAGGCTGCGGCGCAGCGACTCGGCGTCGTAGGCGTGGAAGTTCCGCCGCACGATCGGCGGGTGGATCGCGGCGGCGAGCGCCGCCGCCAGGGTGGGGTGCCCGGCGAGGGCGACCAGCCGGTCGTGGAACGCGCGGTTGAGCGGGACCAGGGCATCGAGGTCCTGGTCCGGGCCGGGGGTGCCGACGGCGAGCATCCGGTGCGCCAGGTCGTCGAGCTCCGCGACGTCCCGGTCGGTGGCGTTCGGGACGGCGAACCCGGTCAGCTGGGGCTCGAGGGACAGCCGGAGGTCGAACACGCCCTCTAGCTCGGCGACGGTCCAGGTGGCGACCCGCGCGCCGCGGTTCGGGACGACCTCGACCAGCCCCTCGGCGGCCAGCCGGGTGAGCGCCTCGCGGACCGGCGTCCGGCTGACCCCGAGCCGCTCGGCCAGCTCCACCTCGCCGAGGCGGGACCCGGGCAGGAGGGCACCGGCGAGGATGAACTCGCGCAGCTCGTGCAGCGCGCGCTCGGCCGATGTCGTGGATCGTGTCAGCGGTCACACCCCCTGGAAATTGTGTGCAAACGTAGGGCTGGTGGGTTCCCGGAAGCAATGGGCTGCCCGTAAATTCCCTGTGACTGCATACAACGAGGGGGCGACGGTGGCGGAGCTACTGAGCGACGGGCGGGCACCGAGGGCACGGTTGCGCGAGCTTCTGGCCGCGCCGGAGCCGCTGATCGCGCCGGGCGCCTACGACGCGCTGTCGGCCCGGCTGGTCGAGCAGGCCGGGTTCGGCGCGGTGTACATGACCGGGTTCGGGACCACCGCCTCGCTCATCGGCCGGCCCGACGTCGGGCTGCTGACCGGCTCGGAGATGGTCGACAACGCGCGCCGGATCGTCTCGGCCGTCGACGTCCCGGTGATCGCCGACGCCGACACGGGGTACGGCAACGCGATCAACGTCGTCCGGACCGTGCAGCTGTACGAGCAGGCCGGGGTGGCCGCGCTGCAGCTGGAGGACCAGGTCTCGCCCAAGAGGTGCGGGCACATGTCCGGCAAGCAGGTCATCCCCACCGACGAGATGGTCGGCAAGATCCGCGCCGCGGTCGCCGCTCGTCGCGACCCCGACTTCCTGGTCATCGCGCGCACCGACGCGGTCGCCGTCTCGGGTGTGGACGACGCCGTCACCCGGGCCCGCGCCTTCGCCGAGGCCGGCGCGGACATCCTCTTCGTCGAGGCGCCGACGTCGGAGGACGACATCGCGCGCGTCGCCGGCGAGCTGCGCGACACCGCCCCGCTGCTGTTCAACTGGGCCGAGGGCGGCATGACCCCGGGGCTCAGCTACGAGCGCATCACCGAGCTCGGCTTCTCGCTGGTCCTCTACCCGATCGGCACGCTGCTCGCGGCGACGGCGGGCATCCGGTCGCTGCTGGACGTGCTGAAGCGCGACGGCGTGCCCACCGCGGCGCTGGACGCGGTCCCCTCCTTCGGCGAGTTCACCGACCTGGTGGGGCTGCCCGAGATCCAGCAGCTCGAGCAGCGGTTCCGCTGACCCGCCGCGCCGGGAGGGGGCTGACCACCCGCGTCCACCCGGCGCCGGTCAGCGGCCGGACCAGCGCGGCGCCCGCTTCTCCAGCCGTGCGGCGATGCCCTCCCGGCGATCCTCGCTGAGGTAGGGGTTGGGCCCGACGTCGAGCCGCAGCCCCTGCCAGAGCGGCAGCTCGAGGGCCTTGACCGCGGTCTCCTTCATCCGGCGCACCGAGATCGGCGCGTTGGCGGCGATCCGGTCGGCCAGCTCCAGCGCGGTGGGCAGCACGCGGTCGGCCTCGACCAGCCGGTTCACCAGGCCCCAGCGCTGCGCCTCCGTGGCGTCGATCGGGTCGCCGGTGAACAGCATCTCCAGCGCGATGCCGACCGGGATCCGCTTGGGCAGCACCACCGACCCGAAGTTGGCCCCCATGCCGATCGCGGCCTCCGGCAGGGCGAACCGAACCGCGGGTGAGGCGATCCGCAGGTCGCAGGCGAGCGCGAGCTCGAACCCACCGGCGACCGCCGGGCCGTTGAGCGCGGCGAGCACCGGCACCGGCGTCTCGGTGACCACCTCGAACAGCGACCGCCCCGGCCGGTTCATCGGCGGCCGGAACCGCTCGCCCCGCTCGTCGGCGGCGCGGATCTCCTTGAGGTCCAGCCCGGCGCAGAACGCCGGCCCCGTGCCGGTGAGGACGACCGCGCGCACCCCGTCCTCGACCACCCGCAGCAGCTCCTCCACGAGGTCGGCCTGCACCTCGGTGGAGAGGGCGTTGCGCCGCTCGGGGCGGTCGAGGGTGAGCACGCGGACGTGCCCGCGCTCCTCGACGAGCAGGCCGGAGTCGTGCCGTCGCGTCGCATCCATGACGCCGAACCTCCCCCGCCGTGCCGCCACCCGGCAACCCGGGCGCTGGCAGCTCCGAGTCGCCGCGCGCGCGATCGGCAGGACCGGCCCGGACCGGAACCGCCGCCCGGGCGCCGCAACTGTGATCCCCGGCAACGTCCGGGCTCTCCCGTCACACCCGCCCCACCCGTCGGGGACCATGGGCGGACCAGTCCGTCCGACCCGGTAGACAGGTGACATGGAGAGCCCTGCCGACATCCAGCTCGGTGATGTCGTCGCGCCGCCGACGGTGGTCTCCATCGAGCTGACCTCCACCCCGGTGCTCAGCTACGCGCTCGCGCACAACCGCATCCCGGTCGTGTCGCGCCTGGCGCTCACCTCCGGGAGCACGCTGCGCGGGGCGAGCGTCCGGCTCACCGTGCGCGACGCCGAGGGCCCGATCGCCCAGCCGGTCGAGCTGCTGGCCGACGTCGACGCCGGCCGCACCACCGTGCTCACCGGCATCGGGCTGGTCATGGACCCGGCGGCGATGCTGCACGTCGAGGAGCAGCGCCCCGGTGTGGTCGACGTCGAGGTGTGGCACGACGACGTGCTGGTCGGTGAGGCCACCGCCCCGGTGCAGGTGCTCGCCGCCAACCAGTGGCTGGCCAGCCCGCTGCCCCTGGCGCTGGAGATGCTCGCCGCGCACGTCATGCCCAACCACCCGGCGGTCACCGGGCTGGTCGCCGAGGCAGCCGGGCTGCTCGAGGAGCGCACCGGCAGCGGCGCCCTGGTCGGCTACGCGGCCACCGCCGAGCGGGTGGACGAGGTCGTCGCGGCGCTGGCCGAGGTGGTGCGCCGCCGCGGGGTCCGGCACTCCGAGCCGCCGCTGAGCTGGGCCGACCTCGGCCAGCAGGTGCGCTCCCCCGGCGACGTCCTCACCTGGCGCGTGGCCACGCCGCTGGACGCCGTCGTCCTCCTCGCCGCCGCGCTGGAGCAGGCCGGCATCCGGCCGCTGCTGTGGTTGGCCGAAGGCGCGGCGGGGGGCCGGGCCGGCGGGGCGCACGCCTTCCTCGGCTACTGGCGGGAGGAGCGCAGCTCCGAGTCCGCCGCCACCACCGACGCCGCGCCGCTGGCCAACCTGGTCGGCCTGGGGCTGATCGGCCTCGTCGAGACCACGCTGCTCACCCGCGGCGGCGAGCCGGCCGCCGACCTGCACACCCCGGCGCACGAGGGCTGGCTCTCCGGCGAGCTCGACCGCGTCCTCGGCGTCACCGACGTGCACCGCGCCCGGCGCGACGGCATCCTGCCGCTGCCCGCCCGCGCCCGGACGCCGGAGGGGCTGCTGCAGGTCGTCGAGTACCGCCCGGCCGAGCACAGCGCCCCCGCGCTCCCCGCACCGGCCGCGAGCGCGGCGCCGCAGCGCCCCGAGGCCCCGCCGCGGGTGCAGCAGTGGAAGAACGCGCTGCTCGACCTCAGCCTGCGCAACCGGCTGATCAACTACTCCGAGCGCGCCGGGCTGCCGCTGACCCTGCCCGCGAGCGCGCTGCCGATCCTGGACAACTTCCTCCACGACGGCACCCCGATCACCCTGCTGCCCGCTGACCAGCTGGCCGCCGTCCAGGCCGAGCGCGGGCTCACCGGCGCCGCGGAGCTGCCCGCCGAGCAGCTGACCGAGAAGCTCGTCGAGCGCCGGGAGGTGCACGCCGACGTCACCACCGGTGGGTACCTGCCGCGGCTGCGCAACCTGGCCTACCGCGCCAAGACCGTGCAGGAGGAGACGGGCGCCAACAACCTGTACCTGGCGCTGGGCTCGCTGGTGTGGGAGCTGGACGGCCGGCCGCTGCGCTCGCCGCTGCTGCTGGTGCCGGTCGTGCTGGCGCCGGTGGGGCGCACCGGCTCCTACCGGTTGTCGCTGGACGAGTCCGGCGCGAGCACCCCGAACTACTGCCTGCTGGAGAAGCTGCGCCAGGTGCACGGCCTCGTGGTGCCCGCGCTCACCGACACCGCGGAGAGCACCCCCGACCTGGAGCGCGCGCTGGAGGCGGTGCGGGTCGGGCTGGTCGGCCACGGCCTGCCCTTCCGGGTCGAGGCGACGGCCGACCTGGCGATCCTGCAGTTCGCCAAGTACCGGCTGTGGAAGGACCTCGACGAGCACTGGGACGACTTCACCGGCAACCCGCTGGTGCGCCACCTCGTGCACGAGCCGACCGAGCCCTTCCTCGACCCGGCCGTGGGTTCCGGCGCCCACGTCGACCTCGACGACCTCGCCGCCCGGCTGCCCGTCCCCGCCGACGCCTCCCAGCTGCGCGCGATCGCCGAGGCCTCGGCCGGGCGCACCTTCGTGCTGGAGGGCCCGCCCGGCACCGGCAAGTCGCAGACCATCACCAACCTGCTCACCCGTGCGGTCGCCGACGGCAAGCGGGTGCTCTTCGTCGCCGAGAAGCGCGCCGCGCTCGACGTCGTCGCCCGCCGGCTGGACGCCGTGGGCATGGGCATGTTCGCCCTCGACCTGCACGACAAGGGCTCCCGCGCGTCGATGGTGCGCGCGCAGATCCGGCTGGCGCTCGAGCACGCCGTCGCCGCGGACGAGCAGGGGCTGGCCGCGGACGGGGAGCGGTTGCGCTCGGCCCGCCGGCAGCTGGCCCGGTACGCCGACCGGCTGCACGCCGAGAACGCCGCCGGGCTGTCGCTGTACACCGCGCGGACCGCGGAGCTCACCGCCGGCACCGACGTCCCGGCCCTCCCGGTGCCGAAGCCCTTCGTGGCCAACGCCCCGGCCGAGGTGCTCACCGCGGTCCGCCGGGCGCTGGCCCTGCTGCCCGACATCGCCGACCTCACCCGGCCCTCGCCGCGGCACCCGTGGGCGTTCGTCGACTCCCCCGAGATCGACCTGCCGGCGGCCCGGGAGGCGGCGGCGGAGGTCGACGCGGCGGTCCGCGGGGCTGCGGGCTTTCCGGAGCTCGGCGGGGTGCTGCGGCACGCCCGCACCCCCGAGGACCTGGACGCGCTGGTCCACCTGCTGTCGGGGCCGCCGGTGGGTCTGGACGTGCTCGACGAGACCTTCAGCGGCCGCTGGACCACCGCCACCGGTGCGGTGCTCGGGGAGGTGGCCGCGTTCACCGCCTTCCGGCACCCGGGTCTCGACGTCGCCGGGCCGGAGGTGCTCGGGCTGCCGCTGGCGGAGGTCTACGTGCGCGCGCAGACGGCGGCGGCGTCGGGCTGGTGGGGCCGGCGCAAGCGGCTGGTCGCGGTCCGGGAGGAGCTGGCCGGCTGCCTGCGCCCGGGGGCCAAGGTGCGCCCCAAGGACGTCCCGGTGCTGGTGGAGAACCTGTGGCGGGTGCAGACGGCGGTGCAGGCGATCGCCGGGCGGGCCGCCTCGGTGCCCGGGCTGGCCGTCCCCGGGGCGTGGAACCCCTTCACCGACCCGGGGCTGCTCGAGCGCGAGGTGGAGTGGCTGCGCCGCGCCGGGGCCGCCGTCGACGGCTCGTCGGCCTTCCACGTGGCGCTGCGCAAGCTCATCGTCGCGGGCACGCCCGCCGCACCGGCGCCCGCCGCCGCCGTCGCCCGGCTGCGCGACGCCGTCGTCGCGCTGCTCGCCGTCTGCCGCAGCTCGTCGGACCAGCTCGCCGCCTGGGCCGGCGACGACGGCCTGGTGCTCCGCTGGTCGATGACCCGCCCCGAGCGCGGCGTCGAGAACTCGGTGCTCATGTCGCTGCGCCGCTGGGTCTCCTTCCTCGACACCCTGGAGCCGCTGCGCTACGCCGGGCTCTTCGACGCCCGCACCATGCTCATCACCGGCGAGGTCGCCGCCGACGACGCGGTGCGGGCGCTGGACCGCGGCCTGGCGACGGCGTCGGTGGCCGAGCGGCTGGACGCCACCGGCCTGGACCTCTTCGACGTCGAGGCCCACGAGACGGCGATCGTCCGCTTCACCGAGGCCTCGCGGGCGGTGCGCGCGCACCTGACCGAGGCGCTCCCGGCGTCGGTGCTCGCCGCCCGGCCCTTCGACGCCGCCATGGGCACCGGCCAGGTGGGCGCGCTGCAGCGGGAGCTGGCCAAGCAGCGCCGCGGGCTGGGCGTGCGGCAGCTGCTCGCCCGGTACGGCGAGCTGGTCACCGCCGTCATGCCGTGCGTGCTGGTGTCGCCGGACTCGGTGGCCCGCTTCTTCCCCGCGAAGGCCGGCCAGTTCGACCTGGTGGTGTTCGACGAGGCCTCGCAGATCCGGGTGGCCGACGCCATCGGCGCCCTGGGCCGGGCGAAGGCCGCGGTCGTCGTCGGCGACTCCAAGCAGATGCCGCCGACGTCGTTCCTCGAGCCGACGGCGCCCGCGGGCGACGACTCGGTGGAGGTCGTGGAGACCGCGGTCGAGGACGAGGAGTCGATCCTCGGCGAGTGCGTCCAGGCGCGGGTGCCGCGGCACTGGCTCTCCTGGCACTACCGGAGCCAGGACGAGTCGCTCATCGCCTTCTCCAACGCGCAGTACTACGACAACCGGCTCTCCTCCTTCCCGGCGCCCACCCACGGGCGCGCCTCGGCCGAGGCCGACGGCCGCGGCGTCTCGCTGGTGCGGGTCCCCGGCACGTTCCACCGCTCCGGGGCCGGCCGGCTGCTGCGCACCAACCCGATCGAGGCCAAGGCGATCGTCGCCGAGATCCGCCGCCGGTTCGACGCGGTGCCGCAGTGGGACGGCATCGACGCCGTGCCCTCGATCGGCGTGGTGACCTTCAACGCCCAGCAGCGCTCCTACATCGAGGCGCTGCTGCGCGACGCCGACGACGACCGGCTGGCCGCCGCGCTGGACCGCACCGACGGCGAGGGGCTCTTCGTCAAGAACCTGGAGAACGTGCAGGGCGACGAGCGCGACGTCGTCTTCTTCTCCACCGGTTTCTCCCCCACCGCCGACGGCACGCTGCCGCTGAACTTCGGCCCGCTCAACCGGCAGGGCGGCGAGCGGCGGCTGAACGTGGCGATCACCCGGGCCCGCCGCCAGGTCGTCGTCTTCTCCTCGTTCGACCCCGCCCAGCTGCGGGCCGAGGAGACCTCCTCGGTGGGCATCAAGCACCTGCGGGCCTACCTCGACCTGGCCGAGCAGGGCACCGACGTGCTGCCGCGCTCGCCGCGGTCGGCCGCCGTCGTCGACCGGCACCGCGAGCAGATCGCCGCCGGGCTGCGCGAGCGCGGGCTGGTGGTGCGGACCGACGTCGGGCTGTCGGAGTTCCGCGTCGACCTGTCGGTGAGCCGGTCCGCCGACCCGGCGACCCCGCTGATGGCCGTGCTGCTGGACGGGCCGGCCTGGGCGCGCCGCGGCACCGTCGGCGACCGCGACGGCCTGCCGCCGGAGGTGCTCGGCGACATGCTGCGCTGGCCGGTCGTGCAGCGGGTGTGGCTCCCGGCGTGGCTGGCCGACCCGGCGTCGGTCCTCGACCGGCTGGTGGCGGCGGTGGACGCCGCGCCGGCGCCGAGCCGGGTGGCCGTGGCGCCGGTGCCGCTGCCGACGGCCGCGGTGGAGTCGTTCAAGGGCGTGGCGGCGCTGCGCTCGTCGGTGACGTCGATGGCGGTGCCCGCGGTGACCGCGGTGACCGCCCGCCCCGCGCCGAAGCCGGCGGCCGCCGCGAAGCCCGCGGCCACCCCCGTGCTGGAGGGCGAGACGCCGTTCGTCCCGTGGATCCCGAAGACGGCGGGCGAGAAGTCCGTGCTCGACGAGCTGCCCGTGTCCAAGGCCGCCCGGGCGGTGCGGCGGGTGCTGGTCGCCGGCATCAAGGCCGAGGGACCCATCCACGTCGACCGGCTGGCCAAGCTCACCGTCGGCGCGTTCGGCCTCAACCGGGCGACCGAGGCGCGCAAGCAGGTGCTGCTCTCGCTGCTGCCGCCCTCGGCGGTCGACGGCGACCACCTGTGGCCCGAGGGGGTCGACCGGACCACCTGGACCGGGTTCCGCCGCCAGGTGTCGAGCACCGACCGGCCGATCGAGCACGTGGCCCCGGAGGAGATCGCCAACGCCATGGCGGCGCTGTGCCGCGCCGCGGCCGGGATGCGGCGTGAGGAGCTGCTGACCGCGACCGCCACGGTGTTCGGCTACAAGCGGCGGGCCGCGTCGGCGACGCCGGTGCTGGAGAAGGCGCTGGCCGCGGCGCTGGACGTCGGCCGGCTCCGCGAGTCCGCGGACGGCCTGCTCACGGGCTGACCGGTTCGCGTCGGGGCCGGTTCACAGCGGGCTCCGCGGCGAGGACAGTGGGGGGCGCGGCGATGCCGCAGGGGCGTCGCCTGAGCCGAGAGGAGTGGGTGGCATGTACGCCCGGTCCACCACGCTGAGCAACGTCCGCGACATGGACGACGGGATCGCCTACGTCCGGGACACCGTGATGCCCGCCGTCGAGGGGATGAGCGGCTGCGTCGGCCTGTCGATGATCTGCGACCGGCCGGGCGCCCGGTGCATCGTCACGACGGCGTGGGCCGACGACAGCGCCATGCACGCCAGCGCCGAGAGCGTCCGCGACATGCGGAACCACGCCGCGGAGATCTTCGGGGCCGTGGCCGAGGTGGACGAGTGGGAGATCGCGCTGCTGCACCGCCGCAGCGAGGCACCCGACGGCGCCTGCACGCGGGTCACCTGGACCCGCGGGGACCCGGCGCAGACCGACCGCTCGGTGGACGCGGTGCGGACGGGTGTGCTGCCGCGCCTGGACGAGCTGCCGGGCTTCTGCAGCATGAGCCTGCTGGTCGACCGGCGGAGCGGGCTGGGTGCGCTGGCCGCCACGTACGCCAGCCGGCACGACATGGAGGCCTCGGCCGAGACGGTGCGCGGCATGCGGGAGCAGATCACCCGGGAGCTCGGCATGGAGGTCACCGGGATGGCCGAGTTCGACCTGGTGCTGGCCCACCTGCGGGTGCCCGAGACGGTGTGATCCCGGGCTGCCGGAGGGTCCGGCGCCGGGCGGCAGCACCCCCCGCCGCGCTCTGCCTCTGAGTGCACGGGCACTCAGAGGCAGAGGTTCCGCAGGGAGCCCCCACCGGGCCGGGACCCTCCCGGGCGCTCACCTCGGCCGCAGTAGCGCTCTGCCCCGCCGGCGTGGGCACAGCGCGAGCGCACCACACACCTGCCCCTGGCGCAGTAGCCCTCTGCCCCGCCGGAGTGGGCAGAGCGCTACGTCCCCCGGGTGCTGTCCGGTCCTGCGTCAGGGCGGCAGACCGCGCCGCACCGCACCACACCGCACCGCACCGCACCGCCATCAGCGCAGGGTGACCGCGCCCGTCCGCACCGGCACCAGCTCCACCCAGGTCGTGCCGGGCGCGAGGAGCACCGGGGCGCCGTCCGGCCCGGTCAGCGCCACCGGGTCCCCCACCGCCCCCTTGGCCCAGGTGGCGGCCAGCGTCCTCCCACCGGTCGCCACCAGCGCCTCTCCCCCGCCGACCATCACCGTCTCCGGCACCGGGTTCCCCGCGGGGTCGGTGGCGGCGGTGTCCACCACCTCGACCCGCAGCACCACGACGTTGGTGGCCCGCAGCGGTGTGCCGTCCGCCTCCACCGCGGGGACGCCGGCCTCGGCCCGTACCCACCGGCCGTCGGGTGGGCTCCACGTCCAGCTCGGCCGGCTGATGCCCGAGAGCCTCAGGTCCACCACGCCGGTGGGCGCACCGGCGAGGACGGCGCTGGCCTGCCCCCCGTCGGGCGCGAGCAGGAACTGTCCGGGCGGCGCTGCCAGGTGCGCCTGGTCGGCCTGGGCCAGCAGCGCGTGCGGGTCGGCGTAGACGTCGTGCGGCGCCGAGCGGCCGGCCAGCCGGTGGAACCCGTCGGCGCCGCGGTCGCGGCTGACCACCTGCAGGCCCGCCGCGGCGATCGCGTCGACGTAGGGCCCCTGCCCGCCCGAGAACGCGAACACGCCGCGCAGCGGGGCGGCGATCGCCGGGTCCATCGGCCGCACCGAGCGCACCGGCCCGATCTCCCCCGGCACGGTGGAGTGGTAGACGGCGACGAACCGCGGGATGCCGCCCTCGACGACCTGCTCCCACACCACGTCGGCGGCGTTCAGGCCGGTCTGCGGGCGGGCGTCCACCGAGTTCTCGATCTTCACCGCGAGGGCCGGCCGCTCCGCGTACGCGCCGCCGCTGTCGACGCCGGTGAGCGGCCACAGCACCGGCGGCGGAGGAGGTGGCGGCGGGGCAGGCGTCGTCGTCGTCGGTGCCGCGGCCGGGGCGGCGGGGCCGGCGCACGCGGTCAACGCGACCGCGGCGAGCAGCGCAGCCGCCAGCCGGCGACCCCGGCGGCGCCGGGCACGGGCGGCGGTCGGCGGCACTGGCGGCTCCCCGGTCGGTGGGACGACCACCGGGCGGGCGGTCGTCCGCGAACGCTAGAGCGTGAGCGCGGTCGTCCGCACCGCGCCGCACCGCCGCGGACGGGATCGTGTCGCGGCCGTGACCCGCCTCAGGTGCGGGCGAGCGCCAGCAGGGTGACGTCGTCGGTGCGCGGCGGGTCCAGGGCGGCGAGCACCGCGTCGGCCAGCGCCTGCGGCGTGACCGGGCCACCGGCGACGGCGGCCCGCAGGTCGTCCAGGCCGGCGCTCAGCCCTCCGCGGCCGCGCTCGACGAGCCCGTCGCTGACCAGCAGCAGGCGGTCGTCGCCGGCGAGGGTCAGCCGGATCTCCCGGTAGCCGGCGGCGTCCAGCAGGCCGAGCGCCGGACCACGGCCCTCGTGCAGGTACTCGGTCGCACCGGCGGTGGCGTGCAGCACCGGCAGGTGCCCGGCGTTGGCGATCACCACCTCCCCGGTGGCCGGGTCGAGCTCGGCGACGACAGCGGTGGCGAGCTCACCGGGCAGCAGCGCCCCGATCACCTCGTTGAGCCCGTCCAGCGCGGCGGCCGGCCCGGCGGCGCGCAGCAGGTGGGCGCGCAGCGCGTGCCGGAGCTGCGCCGTGATGGCCGCGGCGGCCAGCCCGTGCCCGGCGACGTCCCCCAGCACGACCGACACCCGCCCGCCGGGCAGCGGCACCAGGTCGTACCAGTCACCGCCGACGACGTCGTCCGCGCTGGGCAGGTACCGGGCGGCCAGGTCGACCCCGGGCACCTCCGGCAGCTGCTCGAGCAGGAGGGTGCGCTGCAGCGCGGTGGCCAGCCGGTTGTCCTCCGTCGCCCGGTTGGCCGCGGTCTCGGTGAGCAGGGCGGCCAGGCTGCGCGCCGCCGCCACCTCGTGGTCGAGCCACGGCTGCGACCGCTCGCGCACCGTCTCGCTCCACGCGTCGAAGGACCGGCGCGGGCTCAGCCGCGGGCCCGCGTCGGTCTGCGCCGTCTTGGACGTGTACGGGTTGCCGCCCCAGGTGATCTCCCGGAGCGTCTCCGGCCGGAACCAGGCGAGGTAGTCGCCGCGGCCACCGGCCACCTCGGCGACGAGCACGCCGCTGGCGGTGGCGGCGAGGTCGGCCGCGGCCGGGAGGACCCGGCTGACCGCATCGGTGGCGCGGACCCCTGCTGCCAGCAGGTCGCGGACCAGCGGGCCGACCCGCTCGGCCGGGGGCGTCGTCCCCGCCAGGTGCAGCTGGCCGCCGAGCCGCACCGCGACGCCCGCGGCCGGCACCAGGCCCAGCGCGGTGACCTCGCCGTCGGTGAGCGCGGCGGCGAGGCCGCGCGGGGTGCGGCCGACGACCGCGGCGAGCTCGGCCTGGCGCTGCGCCACCTCGACGACGCCGCCCTGGTCACCGGCGACGACCTTGGTGGGGAGCAGCAGCGAGGCGGTGCGGCCCAGGAACTCCGCAGCGGTGCGGTCGGTGTAGGAGGGCCGGTGCGGGCCGGCGTAGTGGTGGCAGGCGATGAGCCCCCACAGCTTCCCGCGGTCGACCAGCGAGATCGACATGGAGGCCCGCACCCCCATGTTGGCCAGGTACTCCAGGTGCACCGGCGAGACGCTGCGCAGCATGGCGCCGGAGAGGTCGAGGGGGCGCCTGCCGACCGTCGCGGGCTCCAGCGGCACCGGCCGGTAACCGGCGTCCGGGATCAGCCGCATCCAGTTGGTCTCGTACAGCGCGCGCGCCTGGGCCGGGATGTCGCTGGCCGGGAACCAGAGGCCGAGGAACGGCTCGAGGTCCGCGCGCCGGTCCTCGGCGATGACCTCACCGTTCCACTCCGGGTCGAACCGGTAGACCATCACCCGGTCGAAGCCGGTGAGCGCGCGGACGTCGCGGGCGAGGACGGCGGAGAGCTCGTCGAGCGTCGCGCTGGCCGCCAGCCGCTGCAGCACGGTCGGGAGCCGGCGGTGCCAGGCGGTGCCGGCCTCCTCCGCACCCCGCACCGGCTCCCACTCGGTGACCAGGAGCCCGTCGGCCCGGTGCACCACCAGGTCGACCTCTCCCCCCGCCGCGCGCACCCGCACCCGCAGCGGGTTGAGCTCGGCGAGGTCGCCGGCGAGCCCGGCCCGCAGCCGCCCGGCGTCGGCGGGGTCGAGCAGCTCGTCGAGGCCGCGGCCGGCGACCGGGCCACCGAACAGGTCGGCGGCGTTGCCGGAGGCGACGACGACCGCGAGGTCGGGCTCGCGCACCGCCAGCAGGACCCCGTGGGGCTGCACGGCGCCGGGGACGGCGATCGGCTCGTCGGCGCAGCGCGCCAGCGCCTCGTCGTCGACGGTGGGCGCCGGGCCGGCTGCGGGGCTGGTCACCCCGGCGACGTTACGTGGCGTCGCGGTTGACGGCGGGGCTGGGCACCTCGCCGGCGGAGTTCACGATGGGCACCACGGCGCCGAGCTCGAGCAGGTCGATCGGCAGCCGGACCGGCCGGTTGCTCCTCGGGGCGACCACGTGCAGCTCCGCGCCCGCGGCGGCGGCCTTGCGGGCGACGGCGATGAGGGTCCGCGCGCCCGAGGAGTCCAGGAAGACCGTCGGCGTCAGGTCCACCACGATGCCCGCGGGACCGGCGCTCAGCAGCGCCTCGGCGGCCTCCGCCAGCTGCGGGGACGTCGCGAGGTCCAGCTCACCCCGTACGGTGAGGGCCGGACGCCCGGCGACCGTCGTACGTTCCACGTCGAAGTGCACCGTTCACCTCCCTCAGCGCGTCGTGCCGGTCGTCCGAGGGTAGGCCACCGTGCAGGAGGAGGCTGAACGGCCATGAACATCGACTTCAGCGTGCGCCTGCCGACGGACGCGCACAGCGTGCCGCTGGTGCGCGGGCTGCTGCGGCAGGCGCTGGAGCACCTGGCCGTCCCGCAGGCGGTGATCGACGAGATCGTGCTGGCGCTGACCGAGGCCTGCGCGAACGTCGTCGACCACGCCGCCGAGCACGATGCCTACCAGGTCGATGTCTCGATCGACGACGACACGTGCCGGATCAGCGTGGTCGACGACGGCGAGGGGTTCGACCCGGCGACCGCCGCGGACGCCCCCGCCTCCCCGCTGGACGACCGGGGCCGGGGCCTGGTGCTCATGCGCGCGCTGGTCGACCAGCTGCAGTTCGTGCAGGACGACGACGGCCGGCACCGGGTGACCTTCGAGAAGCGGCTGGTCACCCAGCCGCACCTGCGGCTGCTCGACCCGCGCTGATCTCCCCCCGGGCCGGTCAGCCCCGGACGGGGATGCGGTGCGGGGCCACCAGCTCGGCCAGCGCCTGCCCCCACCGGCGGGCGCGGTCCTCCTCGCCGTCGGCCAGCGGACCGGCGACGTCGGTGACCAGGAAGTGCTCGGCGGGTGCGGCCAGCGTGGCGCCCAGCCGGCGCAGCAGCTTCTCCTCGGTGCGCGCGGCGTGGTCGAGCGCGGTGACCAGCACCGGGTGGTCCATGCGGGTGTCGAAGGCCGCCGCCTGGATGCCGCGCGGCAGGCGGACGGCGTCCAGCCACTCGTGCAGGCCGAAGGTGACGTCCGGGATCACCGCCGCGTGGTCCCGGACGGCGCCCTCGCGGGTGGATGGGCGGGGCATGCCGAACGCGTGCGTCGGGCCGCCGACCACGAGCAGGGACAGGTCGGCCGGTACCAGCATCGGCGCCTCGCGCGCGCAGGCGACGTCGACCTGGAGCCGGCTGCACAGCCCGTGGGCCACGGCCATGGCGACCCGCCGCGCGTCGCCGAACACCGACTCGTAGACGACCAGGGCTCCGGCCACCGACCTCACCGCCTCAAGGGAGGGCGACCACGCTAGGCCCGAGCGCGCCCCGTGGGGCAGATCACGCACCAGACCGTGACCGCCTGCACCGGCCCGGGGGCGTGTCGTCGACGATGGGCGGTGTGAGCGGTACTCCTCGCGACGGCGCGTCGCCCGACGACTTCTCCACCGCGGTGCGGGAGGCGGGACGCCGGCTCGCCGGGGTGGCCGAGCGGACGCCGCTGCAGCGCAACGCCCGCCTCTCCGGGCTCACCGGAGCCGACGTCTGGCTCAAGCGTGAGGACCTGCAGGTCGGCCGCTCCTACAAGATCCGCGGCGCCTACAACACCATCGCCGGGCTGGACGGCGGCGCCCGCGCGGCCGGCGTGGTGTGCGCCAGCGCCGGCAACCACGGGCAGGGGGTGGCCTACGCCTGCCGTGCCCTGCAGGTGCGCGGGCGGGTCTACGTGCCCGGGACGACGCCGCGGCAGAAGCGCGAGCGGATCACCGCGCTCGGCGGCGACATGGTGACCCTGGTCGTCGTCGGCGACTCCTACGACGAGGCCGCCGCCGCGGCCGCGGACGACGCCGCCACGACCGGGGCGACGCTGGTGCCGGCCTTCGACGCGCTGAGCACCGTGACCGGGCAGGCGACGGTGGCGGTCGAGGTGCTCGAGCAGCTGGGGTGCGCGCCGGACGTCGTCGTCCTGCCGGTGGGCGGGGGCGGGCTTCTCGCGGGGTGCGGCACGTGGCTGCGCCGGCACTCCCCCGGCACCCGGCTGGTCGGCGTGGAGCCGGCGGGGGCGGCGGGCATGGCGGCGGCGCTGGCCGCCGGGGAGCCGGTGGAGCTCGCCGAGCTCGACACCTTCGTCGACGGCGCGGCCGTGCGGCGGGTGGGCGTGGTGACGCTCCCCCTGGTGCGCGACTCCGGCGCGGAGCTGCTGACCGTGCCCGAGGGCCAGATCTGCACCGAGATGCTCGACCTCTACCAGGCCGACGGGATCATCGCCGAGCCCGCGGGCGCGCTCTCGCCGGCGGCGGTCAGCGGCGGGCTGGTCGGGGTCGAGCCCGGGCAGACCGTCGTGTGCCTGCTCTCCGGCGGCAACAACGACGTCAGCCGGTACGCCGAGGTGATCGAGCGCTCGCTGGTGCACCGCGGGCTGAAGCACTACTTCCTGGTGGAGTTCCCCCAGGAGCCGGGGGCGCTGCGCCGCTTCCTCGACGAGGTGCTCGGCCCGGACGACGACATCGTGCTGTTCGAGTACGTGAAGCGGGACAACCGCGAGACCGGTGCCGCGCTCACCGGCATCGAGCTGGGCGACGCGGGCGGCCTGCCGGCGCTGCTGGCCCGGTGCGAGGCCAGCCCGCTGCGCATCCAGCTGGTGGCCCCGGGGACCACCGCCTACCGCTTCCTCGTCTAGCTACCCGACGCCGGCCGGCCCACCCGCAGGCCCGAGCGGACGAGGACGTCGTCGACCAGCAGCAACCGCAGCGTCACGCCGCCCCCGCCAGCGGCAGGGTGGCGCTGAGCTCGTGCCCCGGTCACCCGGGCTGGATGACCCGGATGGGGGCGCCGCCCATCCAGGCCGCGACGTCCTCCACCGACTCGCGGTAGAAGACCTCGTAGGTGCCGCGGGTGACGTAGCCCAGGTGCGGGGTGAGCACCGCCCGGCGCAGCTCGCGCAGCGGGTGGTCGCGCGGCAGCGGCTCGGCGTCGTAGACGTCGAGCCCGGCGCCGGCGATGGCGCCGCGGCGCAGCACGTCGACCAGCGCCGCCTCGTCGACGATCGGGCCGCGGCTGGTGTTCACCAGCACCGCGGTGTGCTTCATCAGCGCGAGGTCGTCGGCGCCGATCAGCCCGCGGGTGCGCCTGGACAGCAGCAGGTGGACCGTGACGACGTCGGAGGTCGCGAAGAGCTCGTCGCGCTCGACCCGGCGCACCCCGGCCTCGGCGGCGCGCTCGTCGGTGAGGTTCTGGCTCCACGCGACGACGTCCATGCCGAACGCCTGCCCGATGCGGGCCACCTGCGCCCCGATGCGGCCCAGGCCGACCACGCCGAGCCGGGCGCCGTGCAGGTCGCCGCCGACCGTGGTCTGCCACCCGCCGGCGCGCATCGCCGCGTCCTCCTGCGGCAGGTGGCGGAGGGCGGCCAGCGCCAGGGCCCAGGTGAGCTCCACGGTGGAGGTCGCCGGGGCGGCGGTGCCGCAGACGGTGATGCCCAGCTCGGCGGCCGCGGCGACGTCGATGGACTTGTTGCGCATGCCGGTGGTCACCAGCAGCCGCAGGTCGGGCAGCCGCTCGAGGACGGCGCGGTCGAACCGGGTGCGCTCGCGCATGGCCAGGACGACGTCGAACCCGCGCAGCCGTGCGACCAGCGCGTCCGGGCCGGCGGCGGTGTCGTGGAACTCGACGACCTCCGCCGGCCCGGGTAGCAGCGACCAGTCGCAGTACTCGGCGGCAGCGGACTGGTAGTCGTCCAGGACGGCGATGCGGGGCACGTCCGGAAGGTCTACCGGATGCTCAGGCCCGGGGCCCGGTGGCGACGGCGCGGGTCAGCGCGGCTTGGGCCCCTTGCGCTTGTTCGTGAAGCTGGAGATCGCGCTCTTGATCTTCTGCTGGTTCTGCGGCTTGCGGGCCTCGTCCGCAACCTTCTTGGCCATGCCACCCTTGGCGAGCTTGCTCATGATTCCCATGCGGGGGTGGGTGCCCGCTGGGGCCGCGTCCATGCGTCGGCGGCCGGAGCTGTTCCGGCAGCGTCATGACGCCGGCCGCGGCTCCTCGTCGGCGTCCGCACCGGCACCGGGATCGCGGGCGAGCAGGTAGGTGGCCACGCCGAGGACGACCCCGGCGAGCGCGGAGAGCACGACGATCGCCGGCGTGCCGACGTCGCCCAGGACGGCGGTGAGCAGGTCCCGCGAGCGGGAGGTCGGGTCGGCGAGGACCACCCCGACGAAGACGGCGACCAGCACCCCGGCCCCGGCGGCGGCGACGTGCGCGAGCCGCCCGCTGAACCCCATGCGGTCGCTGACGCTGCGGGCGGCCTTCACGATGCGGCCGGCGCGCAGGATGCGCAGCGCCCCGACGGTGCGGACCAGCCGGAGGACCTGCACCGGGCCGAGGGCGAACACGACGGCGACGACCACCGCGGCGGTGAGCGCGAGCAGCCCGAGGTGGCCGCGGATCCAGGCGCGCTTGTCCTCGGCGACGGCCAGCAGGATGACGGTCTCGGCGACCAGCACCAGGCCGCTGAGCAGGTCGACGACGTGCCCCGCGGTGCCGAGCGTGCCCTCGGCGACGGTGAGGAACATCGCCGGGACCGAGGCCAGCGCCGCGACGAGGACCGGGAGGGCCAGCCGCTCCTGCCAGCGCTCCTCGCGGGTCTTCCCCGGGGCCCCGGAGGCGGATCGCCGAACGGGAGCGACCCCCGCCCGCGAGGTGTCGGCCTCGGGGTCGGGGGTCGCTCCGCGGCTGCGCACGGTGCGCCGGCGGGGTCAGCGGACGGCGCCGCGACCCTTGCCGCCGCCCGCGCCGCCGCTCTTGTTCTGGAAGTCCGCGATGAGCTTCTTGATCTTCGCCTGGTTCTCCGGCTTCTTCGCCTCCTGGAAGATCTTGGCCGCCACCCCGGACGCGATCAGCTTCCGCATCATTCCCATGTCTGCCTCCTCGTCGTCGCACCGGCGCACGCCGGTGCCTCTCGCCGTCCTCCGTGCCCCGGTGCGCCGCCGGTCAACCACACGACCGGGTGGCTCACCAGGTGTCGACGTGCGGGCGCACCCGCCCCGCCGGCCGCGGTGCGGCCGCCGCCTCGCGGGTGAGGGTAGCGATCCAGCGCCGGGTGCCGGCGGGGTCGATGACGTCGTCGATCTCCCAGTGGGCGGCGACGTTGAGCCCGCGACCGTTCTCGTAGGCGGCGGCGACGGCGGCCTGGTAGGCGGCCTCGCGCTCGGCGTCGTCCTCGATGGCGGCGAGCTCCCGGCGCATGCCCAGCCGCACCGCGCCCTCCAGGCCCATCGGGCCGAACTCGCTGGTGGGCCAGCCGACGGTGAACCGCGGCACCTTGGTGCTGCCGCCGGCCATCGCCTGCGCGCCGAGCCCGTAGGCCTTGCGGAGGACGACGGTCCCCATCGGCACCGACAGGTTGGCGCCGATGACGAACAGCCGGGAGAAGTGGCGCACGGTCGCCGTCTTCTCCGACTCGGGCCCGACCATGAAGCCCGGGGTGTCGCAGAGCGAGAGCACCGGCAGCCCGTGGGCGTCGCACAGCTGCAGGAAGCGGGCGGCCTTGTCGGCGGCGTCGGCGTCGATGGCGCCGCCGAGGTGGGTGGGCACGTTGGCGATGACGCCGAGCGGCGCGCCCTCGACCCGGGCCAGCGCGGTGACCATGCCGGCGCCCCAGCCGTCGCGGAGCTCGAGCACGCTGCCCTCGTCGGCCAGCGCGGACAGCACCGCCCGCACGTCGTACACGCGCTTGCGGTTCTCCGGCACCAAATGGCGCAGCAGCCGCTGGTCGGGTGCGGTCCAGTCGTCGACCGGGCCGGCGAAGTAGGAGAGGTACTGCCGGGCCGCGGCGACGGCGGCGGCGTCGTCGGCGACGCGGACGTCGACGACGCCGTTGGCGTGCTGGACGTCGATCGGCCCGATCTCCTCGGGTGCGACGACACCCAGGCCGCCGCCCTCGATCATCGCCGGGCCACCCATGCCGATGGTCGCGTCCTCGGTGGCGATGACGACGTCGCAGGTGCCCAGCAGCGCGGCGTTGCCGGCGAAGCAGCGGCCGCTGGCGATGCCGACGGTGGGCACCAGGCCCGAGAGCCGGCCGAAGAGGTGGAAGGCGGCGGTGTCGAGGGCGGAGACGACCGGGTGGTCGACGTCGCCGGGCCGCCCGCCCCCACCCTCGGCGAAGAGGACGACGGGCAGCCGCCGCTTCTCGGCGAGCTCGAACAGCCGGTCCTTCTTCAGGTGCCCGCGCATGCCCTGGGTGCCGGCCAGCACGGTGTAGTCGTAGGAGACGACGACGGCGGGGTGCCCGGCGATGTCGGCCAGCCCGCCGACGACGCCGTCGGCCGGGGTCCGCTCCTGCAGCTCCTCGCGGCTGCGGCGGCGTTCCTGCGCGGCGAAGACCAGCGGCCCGTACTCCAGGAAGCTGCCCTCGTCGACGAGGTCGGCGAGGTTCTCCCGCGCGGTGCGCCGGCCCTGGGCGTGCCGCTTGGCGACGGCGTCGGCGCGGTGCTCGTCCAGGCCGATCTCGTGGCGGCGGCGAACCTCGGCCAGGTCGGGGCGGTCGGCGTCCGGGTCGGGCGCGGCGACGTCGGCTGCGACGTCGCCGTCGGCGTGCGCCACCTCGGCCAGCAGCTGCCCCTCGCGCACGGTGTCGCCCACCCGCACCGCGACGCGCCGCACGGTCCCGCCGGCCGGCAGCGCGACGACGTGCTCCATCTTCATCGCCTCGAGGACGACGACCGCCGCCCCGGGCTCGAGCGTCGCGCCGTCCGCCGCCTCGATCGCGACGACGGTGCCGGGGACCGGCGCGCGCAACCCCTCGCCCACCTCGCCCACCTCGGCCGCCGGCGCACCGCTGCCCACCAGCTCGGCGAGGTGGTCCTCGACGAAGGTGGTGGTCGCACCGGCGGCGCCGGGGTGGGCGAGCAGGGCGCGGAGGAAGGCGGTGCTGGTCGGGACGCCGTCGACCCGCACCTCGCCGAGCGCCCGGTGCAGGTGGCGGAAGGCGTCGGGGAGCGAGCCGGAGCGCTCGTGCACGACCACCTTGGCCAGCAGCGGGTCGTAGCGGGGGCTCTGCTCGGCGCCCGGGCGGGCAGCGGTGTCGACGCGCACGCCCGGGCCGCCGGGGAGCGCGAGGGCGGTGATCGTGCCGGCGGAGGGGACGGCGCCGGCGGCGGTGAGCGTCTCGGCGACGACCCGCGCCTGCACCGCGGTGCCGACCGGCCGCGGCGCGCCGTCGGCCAGCCCGAGGTCGGTCAGCGTGGCGCCGGCGGCGACCCGCAGCTGCAGCCGCACCAGGTCCAGGCCCAGCGTCTCCTCGGTGACGGTGTGCTCGACCTGCAGGCGCGGGTTGCACTCGAGGAAGACGAAGCGGCCGGGGTCGTCGGCCGGGACGAGGAACTCCACGGTCGCCAGCCCCCGGAAGCCGGTGCCGACGACGGTGCGCGCTGCCTCGGCCAGCTCGGTGCGGACGCCGGCGGGCAGCGCGGGCGCGGGGGCGATCTCGACGACCTTCTGCCGGTTGCGCTGCAGCGAGCAGTCGCGGTCGCCGAGGGCGATCACGCTCCCCCGGCCGTCGCCGATCAGCTGCACCTCGACATGGCGGGCCCGCTCGACCAGCTCCTCGGCGAGCACCTCGGCGTTGCCGAAGGCGACGTGCGCCTCGCGCTGGACGGCGTCGAGCGCGGCGGCGACGTCGTCCCCCGGGCGGAGCATCCGCGTGGCCCGGCCGCCACCGCCGAAGCGTGCCTTGAGCATGACCGCGCCGACCTCGTCGAGGAGTCTCGCCACCGCGGCGGCGTCGCCGTCGGCCGCGCGCGGGACGGGCACGCCGGCCCCTGCGGCCCGGGTGCGGGTCAGCGCCTTGTCGCCGAGGACGGCCAGGTCCTCGGCAGCCGGCCCGACGACGGTGAGCCCGGCCTCCGCGCAGGCCCGGGCGAGGTGGGGGGTCTCGGAGAGGAAGCCGTAGCCGGGATGGACGAAGGTGCAGCCGGTGGCGAGGGCGGCTGCCACGATCGCGGCGGGGTCGAGGTAGGCGGCCGGCCCGCTGGCGGGGAGGACGTGCGCCTCATCGGCGGCGGCGAGGTGGGGCGCGTCGGGTTCGTCGGCGGCCGTGACGGCGACGGAGGCCCAGCCCTCGGCGGCGGCGGCGCGGGCGATGCGGACGGCGATCTCGCCGCGGTTGGCGATCAGCAGACGGGCCACCCGGCGATGCTGCCATGCACGGTCGCCGCGCTGTGGTGCCGGTCACCGTGGAGGTCGCTGCGGCCCGTCCTCCGCACGGCTACAGGTTCCCCCGGGCGAGTCGCGCTCTGCCCCGCCGGGGTGGGCAGAGACCTAGCGAGCGACCGACCCTTCCCGAGTTCGGTCGCGCTCTGCCCCGCCGGGGTGGGCAGAGACCTAGCGAGCGACCGACCCTTCCCGAGCTCGGTCGCGCTCTGCCCCGCCGCCGTGGGCAGAGACCTAGCGAGTGAGTGACTCCCCCCGAGCTCAGTCGCGCTCTGCCCCGCCGCCGTGGGCAGAGAGCTAGCTGTACTGACCGGAGACGTTGGTCGAGGAGCTGTGACTCCGGGATCTGACTGAGGGATCTTGTGAGGGGAGGACCTCCGGGCGTGGAGTGGAGC
>NZ_SSXB01000032.1:0-38931 GCF_021698995.1 Blastococcus sp. KM273129
GCCCCCCGCCGCCCCCACCGGGTGGTCCCCGGGGGGCGGGTCGGTGAGGGTCTGCGGGGAGCGCTCAGCCGTCGGTGACGTGGACGGCGGACTCCTCGGGACCCTCGCCGCCCACGGGCAGGTCCGCGGTCGCCTCGACGTCGTCGGCGGTGCGGTTGGTGCCCGAGTCGCTCACGGGGCTCGTGGAGGTGTCCTGCTCCAGCTGGGCGTCCGCGCGGTCCGGGTCCTCGGCGGGCCGCACGTCGAGCGCGTCGTCGGGGAGCTCCCGCTCCAGCCGCTCGGTCAGCGGCTCGCCCTCGGACTGCTCGAAGGCGGTGGTGCCGAAGTCGGTGGTGGCGGTGGGCCGCTCGCCGGGCAGCGGCTCGAACTGCGGGTCCTCCGCGCGGTCCATCGTGGGGGAGTCGTCCTGCGCGACCTCGGGGATGCCGTCGTCCTCGGGGAAGACGTCGCGCGCGGTCTGGCCCTCGGGCTGCGTCATGCGGTGCCTCCGTCTCTGCGCGGGTGCGCTCGTGGTCCTCGTCGGCGTCGCACGGGGGACGCCGCGCCGGCCGGGGGGCCGGCGCCGGACCCCGGCCCTACCCGGGTGCCCGGTCCCCATGCGCCGGTGTGCCCCGCCGCACTGCGGGGGCGGGCTCGGCATGGTCGCGCGCCTGCCGGGTAGCGGGGGGCCATGGCGATCGCAGACGAGGTCCAGCGGGTGGGGGCGCCGCTCCGCCGGTGGGCGCGCACCCAGGAACGCGAGTACACCCAGGGCGAGCCGCGGCCCCTGGCCGGCGACCTGGGCGCCATGGGCGTCTACGCGGGGCTGGTCGCGGCCGGTGCCGCAGCCGTGCGGGCGGCGGGCCGGCAGCTGCCGGAGCGGATCCCGCCGGGCGACGTCGCGCTGCTCACCATCGCCACGTTCCGGCTGGCCCGGCGCATCGCCAAGGACCCGGTGACCAGCCCGCTGCGGGCGCCGTTCGTCCGGTTCGAGGGAGCCTCCGGGCACGCGGAGGTCGCCGAGGAGGTGCGCGAGCACGGCGGGGTGAAGCACGCCGTCGGGGAGCTGCTCACCTGCCCCTTCTGCCTGGCCCAGTGGGTGGGCACGGCCTTCGTCTTCGGGTACGTGACGGCGCCGCGGGCCACCCGGCTGGCCGCGCTGACCATGACCACCGTGGCCGGCTCCGACGTCCTGCAGTTCGTGTACGACTCGATCCAGAACGGGGCGCTCACGCCGACGGCGGACGCGCCGGGCGAGCCGGTCTGAGTTCCCGGCGGTCGCCCGTCGGGGGTACCCGGCGCGGCGTTCGCGCTGCCGCGGGGGGCGCGGCGGACCTATCCTGCGATCTTGACCCGGCTGCGGGCCGGGGACCGCCCGGCGCAACGGGTGCGAGGGAGGCTCGGCATGCGATCGATCTGGCGCGGCGCCGTGTCGTTCGGCCTGGTCAGCATCGGCGTGAAGCTGTACTCGGCGACCGAGGACAAGGACATCCGCTTCCACCAGGTGCACGCGGCCGACGGCGGCCGGGTGAAGTACCGGCGGGTGTGCTCGATCGACGGCGAGGAGCTCGAGTACGCCGACATCGCCAAGGGCTACGAGCTGCCCAGCGGCGAGGTCGTCATCCTCACCGACGAGGACTTCGACGAGCTGCCGCTCAGCACCCGCCGGGAGATCGAGGTGCTGGAGTTCGTCGACCAGGGCGAGATCGACCCGATCATGTTCGAGAAGACCTACTACCTCGAGCCCGACGGCCCCGCGGCCCGCCCCTACGTCCTGCTGCGCGACGCGCTGGAGAACGCCGGCCAGGTCGCGATCACCAAGATCGCCCTGCGGCAGCGCGAGTCGCTCGCCGCCCTGCGGGTGCGCGACGGCGTCCTCGTGCTGCACACCATGCGGTGGCCCGACGAGATCCGGCGGCCCGACTTCGGCTTCCTGGACGAGGACATCTCGGTGCGGCCGCAGGAGCTGAAGATGGCCGAGGCCCTCATCGGCTCGATGACCACCGAGTTCGACCCCACGCAGTTCACCGACGACTACCGCGAGGCGATGACCGCGCTGCTGGAGGCCAAGCAGACCGGGGGCGAGGTGGCCCAGCCGGCGGAGGTGCCGGACGAGGGGGCCGCCGTCGTCGACCTGATGAGCGCCCTGCGCCGCAGCGTCGAGCGGGCCCGCGGCGGCGCCGCCGAGGAGGCGCCGGAGAAGCCGCCGGCGAAGAAGGCGGCGTCCACCCGGAAGGCCGCCGCCGAACCGGCGGAGAAGCCTCCGGCGAAGAAGGCCGCCGCCAAGAAGGCGGCTCCCAAGAAGGCGGCCGCGGGGAAGACGACATCGCGGGCCACCGGCGGCGACAAGCCACCGGCCAAGCGGGCCCGCCGCAGCGCCTGAGGTGGCGGCGCCCGAACCGGCCGGCCTCCCGCTGCCGATGCTCGCCGTGCCCGGGGAACTGCCCGCCGACGACGACGGCTGGGGGTACGAGTTCAAGTGGGACGGGGTGCGCGCGGTCGCCGGGGTCCGCGACGGCCGGCTGGTGCTCGCCTCGCGCAAGGGCGGCGACATCACCGTCCGCTACCCGGAGGTGGCGCGGCTCCCGGGTGCGCTCGCCGGCCGCGACGTCGTCGTCGACGGCGAGATCGTGCTGATGGACGCCCGGGGGCGGCCGGACTTCGGTGCGCTGCAGAGCCGGATGCACCGCACCGGGCCCGAGGTGTCGCGGCTGGCGGCGGCCGCCCCGGTGACCTACCTCGTCTTCGACCTGCTCGCCCTCGACGGCACCGACCTGCGGGGCCGCCCCTACGGCGAGCGCCGGGCGCTGCTCGACGACCTCGCGCCCGCCGGTGGCCGCTGGGTGGTGACGCCGTGGTTCCCCGGCTCCGGTGCGCAGGTGCGGGCGGCCAGCGAGGAGAACGGCCTCGAGGGCATCGTGGCCAAGCGGCTGGCCTCCCCCTACCGCGACGGCGCCCGCAGCCCCGAGTGGCGCAAGGTCAAGAACGTCTCCACGCAGTCGGTCGTCGTCGGCGGGTGGCGGCCCGGGCAGGGCCGGCGCGCGGGCACCATCGGCTCGCTGCTGGTGGGCGTGCCGGACGACGACGGCCGGCTGGTCTACGTCGGGCACGTGGGCACCGGCTTCGGCGACCAGGACCTCCGCGACCTGCAGCGGCTGCTCACCCGGCGGTCGTCGTCACCCTTCGACGGGGCGCTGCCGCGTGAGATCACCCGCGACGCGCAGTGGGTGGAGCCCGACCTGGTCGGGGAGGTGGGCTACGCGGTCTGGACGGCGGAGGGTCGGCTGCGGCACCCGGTCTGGCGCGGGGTGCGCGACGACCTGGAGCCCGACGACGTGGTGCGCGAGTCGTGAGCCCGGCCAGGCAGCTCGTCGAGATCGGCGGCCGGCGGCTGTCGGTGTCGAACCTGGACAAGGTGCTCTTCCCCGAGGTGGGCTTCACCAAGGCGCAGGTCATCGACTACTACGTGCGCATCGCACCGGTGCTGCTGCCGCACCTGGCCGGCCGGCCGGTGACCTTCACCCGGTGGCCCGACGGGGTGGAGGGGCAGGCCTTCTTCGAGAAGAACAGCGCCCGGCACGCTCCGGACTGGGTGCGCCGGGTCCGGTTGCCGAGCCCGGGCAGCTCGCGGGGCCGCGAGACGCTCGACATGGTGCTGCTCGCCGAGGTCCCCGACCTGGCGTGGGCGGCGAACCTCGCGGCCCTGGAGGTGCACGTGCCCCAGTGGCGGGTGGACGACGCGGGGGAGCCGCAGCTGCCCGACCTGCTGGTGCTCGACCTCGACCCGGGCCCGGAGACCGGCATCGCCGAGTGCTGCGAGGTCGCCGAGCGGCTCGGCGTGCGGCTCGAGGCCGACGGCCTGGACCCGGTGGTGAAGACCTCGGGCTCCAAGGGCATGCAGGTCTACGCGCCGATCGAGCCGCCGGCCGACCGCGAGCACCCCAGCCGGTACGCGAAGGAGCTGGCCCAGGAGCTGTCCGCCGAGACACCGGAGCGCGTCGTCTGGCGGATGGAGAAGGCCCTGCGCCCGGGCAAGGTGCTCATCGACTGGAGCCAGAACAACCCGGCCAAGACGACGGTGGCGCCCTACTCGCTGCGGGCCCGGGCGGGCGCGACCGTCTCCACCCCGATCGGCTGGGACGAGGTGGACGCCGTGCGCGACGGCTCCCTCGACCCGGCCGCGCTGCGCTTCACGACCGATCAGGTGCTGGCCCGCGTCGAGGAGTACGGCGACCTGTTCGACGTCGCCGGCGCCCGGCGCGCACCCCTGCCCCCGGCCTGATGGCGGACCCCGTCCTCCTCACCCCTCGCCCGCTCGGGGTGAGCCTCCGGACGGGGCCGCGATCGCGCTCTGGGAAACTCTGCGCCATGCCAGCCGCCGACCAGCACGACCCCCGCACCGCCGACCTCGGGCGGCTGGTCGTCCGCTGCCCCGACCGGCCCGGGATCGTCGCCGCGCTCAGCGGTCTGATGGCCGAGGTCGGCGCGAACATCACGGAGTCCCAGCAGCACTCCTCCGACCCCAGCGGCGGCATCTTCACCCTGCGGCTGGAGTTCGTCCTCGCGGACCTCGCCGGGCGGCGCGCGGAGCTGGAGCGGCGGCTGGACCAGCTCTCCCACGAGTGGCGGCTCACCTGGCGGTTGACGGAGGCCGCGCACCGCCCCACCCTCGCCGTCTTCGTCAGCCGGACCGACCACGTGCTGCAGGAGCTCGTCTACCGGGTCCGCGCCGGGGACCTGCGCGCCGACATCACCGCGGTCGTCAGCAACCACCCCGACCTGGAACCGGTGGCGGCCTCGGCGGGGATCCCCTTCCACCACGTGCCGGTCACGCCGGGCACCAAGGCCGACGCCGAGGCGCGGGCGCTGGAGATCGTCGGCGACGTCGACCTCGTGGTGCTGGCGCGCTACATGCAGATCGTGTCGCCGGAGTTCTGCGCCCGGTTCCCCGAGCGGCTGATCAACATCCACCACAGCTTCCTGCCGGCCTTCGTCGGGGCGAACCCGTACCAGGCCGCGCACGACCGCGGGGTGAAGCTCATCGGGGCGACCGCCCACTACGTCACGGCGGAGCTCGACGCCGGGCCGATCATCGAGCAGGAGGTGGCCCGGGTGGACCACCGCGCGACGGTCGAGGACATGCGTCGGGTCGGGCGCTACGTCGAGCGGCAGGTGCTGGCGCAGGCGGTGACCTGGCACGTGGAGGACCGGGTCATCGTCGAGGGCGACCGGACGATCGTCTTCGCCTGAGGTGAGGGCGCCCCGTCTGCCGGCGCTCCAGGATCAGCTCGCCCCGGGTCCGACCCGCGTGGCGACAGGTGCTGCCGGCCCACGAGGCGGCCGTCGGCCGACCTGATCGGGGCGCGTCCTCCCTCGCGGTGCACGGTCAGGGAGGCCGCGTGGCGGGGTCGACCGCCGGGCACCCAGCCGCCGGTGCCGTTTTCTTGACTGAGTCAAGAAAGGGGCGTTGGATGGTCGACGTGGAGACGATCTGGGCGCACCGGCTGCGGGAGGCGGGGCTGCGCGTGACGCGACCCCGGCTGTCGGTGCTGAGCGTCCTGGCCGACCGGCCGCACGCGGACGCCGACGCGATCGTGACCGGCGCCCGCGGGCTGCACCCGTCGCTGTCCCCGCAGGCCGTCTACGGCGTCCTCAAGGCCCTCGTCGCCGCGGGGATCGCCCGCCGGATCGAGCCCGCGGGTGCGCCCGCGCTGTTCGAGCTGCGGGTGGGCGACAACCACCACCACCTGGTCTGCCGCTCGTGCGGCGCGGTCGCGGATGTCGACTGCGTCCTGGGCGCGGCCCCCTGCCTGGCCCCCTCGGACCCGGCCGGCTTCGTCGTCGACGAGGCCGAGGTCGTGTTCTGGGGGCTGTGCCGGGCATGTCAGAACCGTGGCCGCCAGGTCGCGGACGCCGCCGACCCCGTGCAGCTCGAGGAGCACGGGACCCGAGGAGGAGCAGGAGCATGACCGACGTCGCATCGCAGGGCACGGCGCCCAGCCAGGCCGGCAAGCCGGTCCTGACCAACCGTCAGGGCCACCCGGTCTACGACAACCAGAACCAGCGGACGGTGGGCGCCCGGGGCCCCGCCACCCTGGAGAACTACCAGTTCCTCGAGAAGATCAGCCACTTCGACCGGGAGCGCATCCCGGAGCGCGTGGTGCACGCCCGCGGCGTGACCGCCTACGGCTGGTTCGAGGCCGACGGCACCGTCGGCGACGAGCCGATCGGGAAGTACACCCGCGCCAAGCTGTTCCAGGAGAAGGGCAAGCGCACCGACGTGGCGCTGCGCTTCTCGACCGTGGCCGGTGGCCGCGACTCCTCGGAGATGGCCCGCGACCCGCGCGGCTTCGCCGTGAAGTTCTACACCGAGGAGGGCAACTGGGACCTCGTCGGCAACAACCTGGGCGTCTTCTTCATCCGTGACGCCATCAAGTTCCCGGACTTCATCCACTCGCAGAAGCCCGACCCGGTGACCTTCGAGGCGAACGTCGCCGAGCGCGCGTTCGACTTCTTCAGCCAGACCCCGGAGGCCATGCACATGGTCTCGCTGGTCTTCAGCCCCCGTGGCCTGCCGGCCTCCTACCGCCACATGCAGGGCTTCGGCGTGAACACCTACAAGTGGGTCAACGCCCAGGGCGAGACCGTCCTGGTGAAGTACCACTGGCTGCCCGAGCAGGGCGTGAAGTCCTACACCGCCGAGGACGGCGCCAAGGTGCAGGCGCAGACCCTCGGGGCCCACACCAAGGACCTCCACGACTCGATCGCGGCCGGCGACTTCCCGTCGTGGGAGCTGCACGTGCAGCTCATGAGCGACGACGAGCACCCCGAGCTCGACTTCGACCCGCTCGACGACACCAAGGTGTGGCCGGAGGAGGTCTTCCCGCTCCGCAAGGTCGGCACCATGACCCTCGACCGGATGCCCGAGGACTTCTTCGCCGAGAACGAGCAGATCGCGTTCGGCACCGGTGTGCTGGTCGACGGACTGGACTTCTCCGACGACAAGATGCTCGTCGGCCGGACGTTCTCCTACTCCGACACCCAGCGCTACCGGGTGGGGCCGAACTACCTGCAGCTCCCGGTCAACCGCCCCAAGGTGCCGGTGAACACCAACCAGCAGGGCGGCCCGATGTCCTACGGCCGCGACGACGTGGGCGGCAACCCGCACGTCAACTACGAGCCGTCGATCACCGGCGGCCTGCGCGAGGCCACCTACCCCGGCCACGACGAGCAGGGCCCGGTCATCAACGGCCGGCTCACCCGCAAGCGGATCCCGCGGACCAACGACTACCAGCAGGCCGGGGAGCGGT
Organism: Blastococcus sp. KM273129; assembly: GCF_021698995.1. Classification (NCBI taxonomy): domain Bacteria; kingdom Bacillati; phylum Actinomycetota; class Actinomycetes; order Geodermatophilales; family Geodermatophilaceae; genus Blastococcus; species Blastococcus sp. KM273129. Next base: position 7,290 of record NZ_SSXB01000032.1, read on the forward strand.
ACCAGCTCTCCGAGCAGTGGGAGAAGGACGACCTGGTCACCAACCTGGTCGGCGCCCTGCAGCAGTGCCGCCGCGAGATCCAGGAGCGGATGGTCTGGCACTTCTTCATGTGCGACGACGAGTGGGGCCAGCGGGTCGGCGAGGCCCTGGGCATCTCCGCCGACGACGTCCGCGGCCTGGAGCCGCTGCAGACGCAGACCCTGTCCGAGGAGGAGCTGCAGCGCGCGGCCAACCTCGGCAAGAACGGCCCGCGGGACGTGGCCGGTCACGTCATGACGCATTGCGTGCCGAACGAGCGCGTCGTCGTCGCCTGAGAGAGGCCTCGGTGCCCCCGCCGGGCGCATGGTCACGGCGGGCACCGGGGCCGACGGACGTGATCACCGCTCGCTCCGTCCGGAGCGCACGTGCCGCGGGCCGTGACCGGACCTCCCCGGTCGCGGCCCGTCGCCGCCTGCGGATTTCCACCCCCCCGGAAGGCCGGTGCGGGCCCGCGGCGGTCCGGGACCTAGCGTGTGGCGACGCTCGCCGACCCGAGGGGACGACGTGGACTCCGCTCCCACCACCGCCACCAGCAGCCGCCGCGCGGTCGGCTGGGTGGCCCCGCTGTGCTGGATCGCCGTCCTGCTGGACGGCTTCGACCTCGTGGTGGTGGGTGCGGTGATCCCCACCCTGCGCACGCCGGAGGAGTGGGCGCTCAGCGGCGCCGGAGCGACCGCGGTCATCACCGTCGGCCTGGTCGGCATGATGATCGGCGCGCTGACCATCGGCACCCTGACCGACCTGGTGGGCCGGCGGAAGGCGCTCATCGGCGCCGTCGTGGCCTTCTCCGTGCTCACCCTGCTCTGCGCCTTCGCGCCCAACGCCCTCGTCTTCGGGGTGCTGCGCTTCCTGGCCGGCATCGGCCTCGGCGGCGCCCTGCCGACCGCGATCGCGATGGTCAACGAGTTCACGCGGGCAGGCCGCAGCGGCCGGGCGACCACGACGATGATGACCGGCTACCACGTCGGCGCGGTGGCGACGGCGGCGCTGGCCATCGTCGTCGTCCCGGCGCTCGGGTGGCGGTGGATGTTCGTGATCGGCGCGCTGCCCGCACTGGTGCTGGTGCCGCTGATGCTCGCCCGGTTGCCGGAGTCGGCGGCGTTCCTCCTGGCGCAGGGCCGGAGGGCGGAGGCCGAGCGGGTGGCCGCCCGGTACGGGCTCGAGCTCGAGCAGCCGGCGGGCGGCACCGACCCGGCCCCGGAGGCGCCCGCCGGGGCGGCCGACACCCTGCGGGCCCTCTTCGCGGCGCGCTACGTGCGCAACACCGTCGCCATCGGTGTCACGTCCTTCATGGGCCTGCTGCTGGTGTACGGCCTGAACAACTGGCTGCCGACGATCATGCGGGAGGCCGGCTACGACCTCGGCGACTCCCTGGCCTTCCTGCTCGTGCTGAACGTGGGCGCCGTGGTCGGCCTGCTGGTGGCCGGCGCGGTGGCCGACCGGATCGGTGCGCGCTCGGCCGGGATGGTCTGGTTCGCCTCGGGTGCGCTGTTCCTCGCGCTGCTGTCGGTGGAGCTGCCCACTGCCGGCCTCTACGCGATGTGCTTCCTGACCGGTTGCTTCGTCTTCAGCGCCCAGGTGCTGGTGTACGCGTTCACCAGCGCCAACCACCCGCCGCAGGTGCGCGCCACCGCGCTGGGCTGGTCCGCCGGGGCCGGGCGGATCGGCGCCATCGTCGGGCCGGTGCTCACCGGCGCGCTCGTCACCGCCGGCATCGCGTTCCCCTGGGGCTTCTACCTGTTCGCCGCCGTCGGCGCGCTCGGGGCGGTGGCCCTCAGCGCCACCCGGCGGCGCGACCGGCCCTGACCGGTCAGTCGCGTCGGCGGTCCTGGTCGGCGAGGAACCGCTCGAACTCGGCGCCGATCTCCTCGGCGCTGGGCACCTCGCCGGCACCGCCCAGCAGGTCGGTGCCCTCGCGGGCGGCGGTGAAGGAGTCGTACTGCTCCTCCAGGGCGGCCACGACGGCGACGTTGTCCGCCGACCGCGCGATCTGGGCGTCGACCTCGGTGCGGTGCAGTTCGGCGGCCTCGCGCAGCGACTCGGTCGGCAGCTGGAGCCCGGTCAGCCGCTCCAGGTGCTCGAGCAGCGCGAGGGAGGCGGCGGGGTAGGTGGCCTGCGCCAGGTAGTGCGGCACGTGCGCGGCGACCCCGAAGGCGTCCACCCCGGCCTCGCCCATGCGCAGCTCCAGCAGCGCCGAGACGCTGCCGGGGATCCGCATCTCGCCCCAGTACACCGGATAGGACTCGATCAGCTGCCGCCGCGTCGCGTGCGCGGTGACGGTGACCGGCCGGGTGTGGGGCACCGGCATCGGGATGGCCTGCAGCGCGGCGACGGAGGTGACGCCGAGCCGCTCCACCAGCCCGCCGACGGCGGCGGCGAACCGCTCCCAGGCGTAGTCGGGCTCGGCGCCGTGCAGCAGGAGGAACGTCCTCCCCGCGTCGTCCTCGACGGCGTAGAGCTGGATCTCGGGCGCGGTGAAGCCCTCGTAGTGATCGGCGTTGAACGTCATGCGCGGGCGGCGGGCCCGGTAGTCGACGAGGCTGTCGGCGTCGAAGCGGGCGATCACCTCGTGCGGCAACGAGGCCAGCAGGTGTGCGCCGGCGAGCGTGCCGGCGGAGGCGGCGTCGAAGTCGCCGGCGAGGTCGTGCACGAGCACGAGCCCCCGCCGCCCGGCCGGGTCGCTGACGGCGGCCTCGCGGGCGAGGAACGGCTCCGCCGCGGGGAGCAGCTCGACCAGGTCCTCCGGTCGCTGGGCCACGGGGCACCTCCTGTGGGGTGATCGGGTGGAGCTGGCGGGTAGCGCTCCTCGGTAGAGCCGCGGGGCGGCCCGCGGCATTCCCCCCCGGCCGCAGGCCCACCCGGTCGGGCGGGTCAGCGGGTGGCGGGCTCCTCCCGGCCGCCCTCGCCGTGCTGCCGGTCCGCCTCCGCGTCCCCGTCCTCCGCCGGGGCGGCCTGCTCGCGGGTCAGGTGGGCGCCGGTCTCGTCGGGGACGATCTGCGCCCGGGTCCCGTCCGGGAGGATCTCCGGGGACTTGCCGTCCAGCTGGTCGCGCCCGTAGCGGTAGGCGACGGCGATGAGCGCGGTCACCGGGACGGCGAGGAACGCGCCGATGATGCCCGCCAGGCTGGCGCCCGCGGTGACGGCCAGGATCACCACGGCGGCGTGCAGGTTCAGCCCGCGGCCCTGGAGGATCGGCTGGAGGATGTTGCCCTCGATCTGCTGCACGAGGATCACGATCCCGAGCACGATCAGGGCCGTGGTGAAGCCGCTGTCGACCAGCGCGATGAGCACCGCGAAGCCGCCGGCGACGAAGGCACCGATGATCGGGATGAACGCGCCGAAGAAGGTCAGCACCGCCAGCGGCAGCACCAGGGGCACGCCCAGGATCCACAGGCCGAGGGCGATGAAGAACGCGTCGAAGAACCCGACGAGGGCCTGCTGGCGGATGAACTCCGAGAGCGTCGACCAGGTCTTGTAGGAGAGCGCGGCCACGTGCGGCGCCGCGGGAGGACCGGTCTGCGCGGCCAGCCACGGCACCCAGCGGGGGCCGTCCTTGAGGAAGAAGAAGGTGAGCACCAGCGCCAGCACCAGGTTGATCAGCGCGCCGCCGATCGCCGTGGCGCCGGTGACGGCGTACTGCGCGATGTTCTGGGCGTTGCCCTGGATGGTGTTGATCGCCTGGTCGACGGCGGTGCCGATCTGCTCCTCGCCCAGGTTGAAGGGCGGGCCGGTCAGCCAGCTCTGCAGCTGCTGCAGGCCCTCGCTGACGCCGGTGCCGAGTTCCTCGACCTGCCCCACGACGGGGGGCGCGATCAGGGCGATGATCCCGGCGAAGGCGGCGAAGAAGGTGAGGAGCACGGTGAGCGCGGCGAGGGCCGAGGGCCAGCCGTGGTTGCGCAGGAAGCGGGTGGGCGGCCACAGCACCGTGGTGAAGAGCAGCCCGAGGACGACGGGCAGCAGGACCACCCAGAGCCGTCCGAGGACCCAGCCGAGGACGTACACGCCGCCGACGATGAGCAGCAGCTCGGCCGAGGCGACGGCCACGGCGCGGCTCGCCCGGCGCAGGCGCTCCCCGCGCTCGGTGGTGGGGGCGGGGGCGTGCGTGGCCGGCCGGACGCCGGCGTCGGGCGCGGGCTGGTCGGGCTCCACGTCCTCGGCGGTCTCGTCCGGCGGCGGGTCCGTGCGGCCGGGCAAGCGGATCCTCATGCAGCGATCTCAACACAGATGCACGCGACCGACCGGGTGGGAAACGATCATCACACCCGCGTCGTAGCGTGCCGGTATGCCGAAGATCGCGACGGCCGACCGGGTCGACCGGGAAGCCCTCCTCGAGTTCCTCCGCCCCCGGCACCGCGCGGTGCTGCTCACCCGCCGGCGCGAGGGCGGCGCCCAGCTCTCGCCGGTGACCTGCGGGGTGGACGCCGAGGGGCGCGTCGTCGTCTCCACGTACCCGCAGCGGGCCAAGGTCGCCAACGCACGGCGTGACCCCGCCGTCTCGCTCTGCGTGCTGTCCGACGAGTGGGACGGTCCCTGGGTGCAGCTCGACGGCCGCGCCGAGGTGCTCGGGCTGCCCGAGGCGCTGGAGCCCCTGGTCGAGTACTACCGGTCGATCAGCGGGGAGCACCCCGACTGGGCCGAGTACCGCGCCGCCATGGAGCGCCAGGGCAAGGCGCTGCTGCGGGTGACCGTGACCTCGTGGGGCCCCATCGCGACCGGCGGCTTCCCCGCCGGGGTGGCCGACAAGCTCTGAGGCTTGCTCATGCCGAGGAAAGGTGTCAGGCTTTCCCAGTGGTGTACGTGCTGACGGTCGACCAGCGGGGCAGCCGGCGCGGGCCCGACCGGGTCGCCGGCGTCCTGGCGCAGCTCAACGCCGAGGTCGGGACGGTGCTGGCCTTCGAGCGCACCGCCGGCGACGAGTTCCAGGGGGTCCTCGGTGAGCCCGAGGCCGCCGTCGACGTCGCCCTGCGCCTGGTCCGGCTGGGGGGGTGGAGCATCGGGATCGGCGCGGGCGGGGCCCAGCAGCCGCTGCCGCCGAGCACGCGGGCGGCGGCCGGTCCGGCGTTCCTGTGCGCCCGGCGCGCCGTCGACGCGGCCAAGCAGCGCTCCGTGCACCTGGCCGTCCGCGGGGCGGTGGCCGCCGACGCCGCCGATGCGCAGGCGGTGCTCGGCGCGCTGGCGGTGATCGTCGGCCGCCGCAGCGAGCAGGCGTGGGAGGCGATCGAGCTGGTCGAGGGCGGGCGCACGCAGGCCGAGGCGGCCGCGGCCCTGGGCATCTCGCGCCAGGCGGTCGGCCAGCGCCTCGGCGCCGCCTCCTGGGACCTCGAGCGCGAGCTGCGGCCGACGGCGGCCCGCCTCCTGCAGCGGGCGGCGGGATGAGCGCCGCCGTCCTGCTGCTGCTCGGCCTGGCCGCTCTCGCGGGGCTGGTCCTCGCCCTGCGCGGGGAGCGGGGGACCGGCGCTGCCGGCGCCGTCGCGCTGGTCGGGTCGCTCGCGGTCGCCGCCGCCTTCGCCTGGCCGGCCGACGGCGGGGCCGGCGTGGCCCAGGCCGGCGCGGCGCTCGCCGCGCTGGCCGCGGTCACCGGGGGCGGGCCGGTGGCGACGGCGGTCCTGCACGCCGCCGACCCCGCCGCCACCGGGGTCGGCGGGGGGCCGCAGGACCCCGACATCCTCCGGGGCGGCGCGTGGATCGGCGTGCTCGAGCGGGGCGCGATCGCCGCCACCCTGCTGGTCGGGTGGCCCGAGGGGCTCGCGGTCGTCCTCGCCGTCAAGGGGCTGGGCCGGTTCTCCGAGCTGCGCGCCCCGGCGGCGGCCGAGCGGTTCATCGTCGGCACCCTGGCGAGCGGGCTGTGGGCCGCCGCCTGCGTGGGGGTCGCGGTCCTGCTGCGCGGGTGAGTGCTGGTGCGCGTGGCGCGCTGCCCGCGGTGGCGGGGGACCGACCGGCGTCCGGACCCGGGCGCCGGCGGTCTCCTACGCTGGGTCGGGTGAGCGGCCAGCCGATCGATCCCGGAGTCATCGAGCTCGCCGGGCGCGTCTTCGACCTGGCCCGCGGCGGGCACACCGACGAGCTCGCCGCCTACGTCGACGCGGGCGTGCCGGTGAACCTCACCAACGACAAGGGCGACACCCTGCTGGTCCTCGCGGCGTACCACGGGCACAGCGGCACGGTGGCGGCCCTGCTGGAGCGAGGCGCCGACCACGGCCGCGCCAACGACCGCGGGCAGACGGCACTGGCCGCCGCCGTCTTCAAGCAGTCCGCCGAGACCGTCCGGCTGCTCCTCGGTGCGGGCGCCGACCCCGACGGCGGGGGGCCCAGCGCCCGCGAGACCGCGGCGTTCTTCGACCTGCCCGCCATGACCGAGCTGCTGGAGGGCCGGGCCTGACGGGCTCGGCGCAACCGGTGCGGCCGCGGGTGGCGGAGGGGGAGGTGGGCGTGCCGGCACGTCGCGACCTGCCGGGGACGGAGCCGGACGCGCGGCCGGACGCGCGGCCGGACGCGGGGCCGGAGCCCGCCGTCCGCCTGCCCGCGCCCGAGCCGGGGGTGCCGCGCTGGCTGCTGCTGGTGGGCGGCGCGGCCGCGGCCACCATCGCCATCGCCGGCCTGCAGGCCGTCGCCTGGCTGGTGGCGCCGGTGTTCCTCGCCCTCGTCGTCGTCATCGCGCTCACCCCGGTGCAGCGCGGGCTGCGGCGCCTGGGCGCGCCGCGCTGGCTGGCGACGACGGTCCTGCTCCTGCTCGTGTGGGCGGTGCTGCTCGCCTTCGTCGCCCTGCTGGTGGCCTCGGTCGCCCAGTTCGCCGCCCTGCTGCCGGACTACGCCGACCAGGCCCAGGTGCTGATCAACGACGTCGTCACCGACCTCAACAGCCGGGGGATCGTCTCCGGCCAGCTCTCCGACCTCGTCGAGCAGATCGACTACGGCTCGCTGGTCGGGCTGGCCACCGACCTGCTGAGCCGGCTCACCGACGCGGCGACCACGCTGGTGCTCCTGCTCTCGGCGCTGGTCTTCATGGCCATCGAGAGCAGCGGCTTCGGCCGGCGGCTGGCGCTCATCGGGGCCGAGCGCCCGCACCTGCCGGTGGCCCTGGGCCTGTTCACCCGCGGCACCCGCAGCTACCTGCTGGTGAGCACGGTGTTCGGGGCGGTCGTCGCGGTGGGCGACACGATCGCCCTCGCCCTGCTCGACGTGCCGGCGGCCCCGCTGTGGGGCCTGCTCGCCTTCATCACCAACTACGTGCCCAACATCGGCTTCCTGCTGGGCGTCGCGCCGCCGGCGGTGCTGGGGCTGCTCGCCGGGGGCTGGGGCGACTTCGTCGCGATCCTGGTCGTCTACTCGCTGCTCAACTTCCTCGTCCAGACACTCATCCAGCCTCGCTTCGTCGGCGACTCCGTCGGCCTGTCGATGACGGTGACCTTCGTGGCGCTGCTGTTCTGGGGCTGGGTCCTCGGTGCGCTCGGCGCGCTGCTGGCCATCCCGCTGACGCTGCTGGTCAAGGCGCTCATGGTCGACGTCGACCCGCGCGGCCACTGGCTCGACGCGCTGCTCCGCGAGGAGCCCCGCGCCCCGCGCACCATGCGGGCCCGGCGGCGGATGGCCGACCGGCACGCCGCGCTGGCGTCGATGCGGCGGCTGCACCACCACCCCTCCCGCCGGTCGGCGGCCGCCGACGCGGAGCAGGAGGAGACGCCGACCCCGGCGGGGCGGTCCTGAGCGCGCAGGAGCTCGTCGTCCTCGCCGGCCTGCAGGGGGCCGGCAAGAGCACCTGGGTGGCGGAGCACCTGGCCGGCACCCACGAGGTGGTCAGCAAGGACCACTGGCCCCGGGCCCGGCGCCGCGAGGCCCGCCAGCAGCGCGTGGTCGCCGAGCTGCTGGCCGCCGGGCGCAGCGTCGTCGTCGACAACACCCACCCGGCGCCGGAGGACCGCGCGTCGCTCGTCGCCCTGGCCCGCGAGGCAGGGGTGCCGGTGCGCGCGGTGTGGCTGGACACCCCGCCGGAGGTCTGCCTCGCCCGCAACGACGCCCGCACCGGCCGTGCCCGCGTCCCGCTGGTCGGCGTCCACGCGACCCGGGCCCGTTTCGTGCCGCCGTCGGCCGCCGAGGGTTTCGACCGGGTGGACGTCGTGCGGCACGTCCCGCCCCCGCTCCCGCCGGGAGACGGCCGCGGTCCCGGGGCGGGCGCGCCGGAGCGGCGGACCGTGTGACGGCGGCCGCAACCGGCCGCCGTAACGTGTCGGGGGCAGCTCGCCGCGCGCTTGGGCCGTCCGCCCCGGCGACCGCAGGCATCCGAGACGAAGGGAACGACATGACCGAGGCAGGCACCACGGCTCCCCGCGTGGCCATCGTGACCGGCGCGGCCCGCGGCATCGGCGCGGCCACCGCCCAGCGGCTGGCCGCCGACGGCTTCGCCGTCGCCGTCCTGGACCTGGACGAGGGCTCGGCCAAGGGCACCGTCGAGGCGATCGAGGCCGCAGGGGGCCGCGCGCTGGCCGTCGGCGCCGACGTGAGCGACACCGCGCAGGTGGAGGCCGCGATCGAGCGCATCGTCACCGAGCTCGGCCCGCCGACCGTGCTGGTCAACAACGCGGGCGTGCTCCGCGACAACATGCTGTTCAAGATGTCCGACTCCGACTGGGACATCGTCATGAACGTGCACCTCAAGGGCGCCTTCCTGATGACCCGCGCGGCGCAGAAGCACATGATCGACGCCAAGTGGGGCCGGATCGTCAACCTCTCCAGCACCTCGGCGCTGGGCAACCGGGGGCAGGCCAACTACTCGACGGCGAAGGCGGGTCTGCAGGGCTTCACCAAGACCCTCGCCATCGAGCTGGGCAAGTTCGGCGTCACCGCCAACGCGATCGCCCCGGGCTTCATCGAGACCGAGATGACCAAGGCCACGGCCGACCGCATGGGCATCCCGTTCGACGACTTCATCAAGGGCGCGGCCTCCCAGATCCCGGTGGCCCGCACCGGCAAGCCCGAGGACATCGCGCACCTGGTGTCCTTCTTCGTCAGCGAGGGCGCGGGCTTCGTCTCCGGCCAGGTCGTCTACGCCGCCGGCGGCCCGAAGGCCTGAGGAAGGACCCCGCTGCCCCTCACCAGGGGCCGATCCAGTCCCTCACGAGGGGCCGGGCCGCCTGACCGGCGGTCCGGCCCCGCGCCGCGTCCGCACCGTCCCAGGAGGTCCCGTGCCCGAGCAGTCCGTCCTCGTCGAGCGCCGCGGTGCGGTGCAGGTCATCACCATCAACCGGCCGGAGGCGCGCAACGCCCTCGACGGCGAGGTCGCCCGGGCCGTCGCGGCCGCGGTCGACGAGCTCGACGCCGACGGCGACCTGCGGGCCGGGGTGCTGACCGGGGCGGGTGGCACCTTCTCCTCCGGGATGGATCTCAAGGCCTTCCTCCGCGGCGAGAGCCCGTCCATCGAGGGCCGCGGGCTGTGCGGCATCACCCGCACGCCGCCGCGCAAGCCCCTGGTCGCGGCGGTCGAGGGCTGGGCCCTGGCCGGCGGCTTCGAACTGGTGCTCGCCTGCGACCTCGTGGTGGCCGGCCGGGGCGCCCGGTTCGGCGTGCCCGAGGTCAAGCGCTCCCTGGTCGCCGCCGGCGGCGCCGCCCTGCTGCTGCCGCAGCGGGTGCCGCGCGCGGTCGCCCTCGAGCTGCTGCTCACCGGCGAGCCGGTCGACGCCGAGCGCGCGGCGGCGGTCGGGCTGGTCAACCGGGTGGTCGACGACGGCGGTGCGCTCGACGCCGCCGTCGCGCTCGCCGAGGTGATCGCGGCCAACGGCCCGCTGGCGGTGGCCGCCACCAAGCAGGTCGTCCTCGAGGCGCCGTCGTGGCCGGCGGAGGAGGCGTGGGAGCGGCAGGAGCAGGTCGTCCGTCCGGTGTTCAGCTCCGAGGACGCCCGCGAGGGCTCCACCGCCTTCGCCGAGCGCCGCCCGCCGGTGTGGCGCGGCCGCTGACCCGCCCGCGGAGGCATACCGGCGGGGTCGGCGTCGTTGACCCGACGTGGACCGCTCCGCCCTCCGCCTGCTCGTGCTCGGGGACTCCCTCGGCCGCGGCACCGGTGCCGCCCGGCCCGCCGACGCCCTGGGGCCCCGGCTGGCCCGGGCGCTGGGCGAGGACGGGTTCGACGTCGACCTGCACGTCCTCGCCGTCCCCGGTGCCGTCTCGGCCGGGCTGGCCGACCAGGTCCGCCGGGCGCTGCCGCTCGCGGCCGACCTCGCCGTCGTCGTCATCGGCGCCAACGACCTGGCCCGCTTCGTGCCGGCCGAGCAGGCCGCGGCGGCGCTCGCGGCCGCGGTGACCGTGCTGCGGGCCGCCGGCACCGACGTCGTCGTGGTGCCGGCGCCGGACATGTCGATGGTGCCCTTCGTCCCGCCGGCCCTGCGGGCGCTGGTGCGGGGGGCGTGCGCGGTGCTCCAGCAGCGGCAGGCGCACGTCGCCCTCTCCGGCGGCGCCACGGTCGCACCCGTCGCGGCCCAGGTGGCCCGCGCCTTCGCGGCGGACCCGGCGCTGCTCTCCGCCGACCGCTTCCACCCCTCCTCGGCCGGCTACGCGCGGATCGCCGAGGCGCTCACCCCCGCGGTGCGGGCCGCTGCCCGGGCCCGGCGGGACGACGCCGCCGCCTGACCCGCCCCGCGGTCAGCCGAGCCGGTCCGCCAGCAGCTCGGCGAGGTGCCGTCCGCGCCGGCCCGCGAGCTGGTCGAGCTGGGTGCGGCAGGAGAAGCCGTCGGCCAGGACCACGGCGTCGTCGGGGAGGTCCCGGACGGCGGGCAGCAGCTGCTGCTCGGCGACGGCGACCGACACGTCGTGGTGCCGCCGCTCGACGCCCCAGTTGCCGGCGAGCCCGCAGCAGCCGCCGAGCCGGGTGACGCGGGCACCGGCCTGCTGGAGCAGCCGGGCGTCGGCCGACCAGCCCAGGACCGACGCGTGGTGGCAGTGCGGCTGGGCGACGATCTCCAGGCCCGCCAGCGACGGCGGCGTCCAGCCGGGGGTGTCGCGGAGCAGCTCGGCGAGCGTGCGCGTCGCCGCCGCCACCTGCTCGGCCTCCGGACCGCCGACGAGCTCGAGCGCCTCGCTGCGCAGCACCGCGGTGCAGGAGGGCTCGATGCCGACGACCGGCACGCCGGCGGCGGCGAGGGGGGCGAGGGTGCGCACGGTGCCGCCGAGGATGCGCCGGGCGGCGTCGAGCTGGCCGGTGGTGATCCAGGTCAGCCCGCAGCACGTGTCGGCGCCGGGCACCTCGACCCGGTAGCCGGCGGCCTCGAGCACCCGCGCGGCGGCGTGCGCCACCTCGGGGGCGAAGTGGTCGGTGAACGAGTCCACCCACAGCGCCACCCGCTGCCCGTCGCCGGCCGGGGGCCGCTGCGCCCACTCCTGCCGGAAGGTGCGCGGGGCGAACGCCGGCACCGGGCGCCGCTGGTCGATGCCCGCGCCCCACTTGGCCACCGGCCCCACCAGCGCGGAGCCCAGCATCGCGTTGACCAGGCGCGGCGCGCGGGCCACCAGGTCGGACCAGAACGGCAGCCGGCCCAGCGTGTAGTGCGAGCGGGGCCGCAGCCGCCGCCGGTAGGACTGGTGCAGCACCTCGGCCTTGTAGGAGGCCATGTCCACCCCGGTCGGGCAGTCCGACGAGCAGCCCTTGCACGACAGGCAGAGATCCAGCGCCTCGTGCACCTCCGGTGCGCGCCAGTCGCGCACCGGGCCGCCCGGGGCGAGCATCTCCTGCAGCACCCGGGCGCGGCCGCGGGTGGTGTCCTTCTCCTCCCGCGTCGCCGGCCAGGACGGGCACATCACGGCGCCGGTGGACTGCAGGTCGGCCCGGCACTTGCCGACGCCGGTGCAGCGGTGCACCGCCGCGGAGAAGTCGCCGCCGTCGTGCCGGTAGGCCAGCGCCAGGTTCTCGCGCAGCGGCGGGGCGGCGGCGATGCGGACGTCCTCGTCCAGCGGCGCGGGCCGGACGAGCACGCCCGGGTTCAGCACGTCGGCGGGGTCGAACACGGCCTTGACGCGCTCGAAGAGCTCCAGCGCGGCGGGGGAGTACATGTGCGGCAGCAGCTCGCTGCGCGCCCGGCCGTCGCCGTGCTCGCCGGACAGCGACCCGCCGTAGCCGGCGACCAGCCGGGCGGCGTCCTCGACGAACGACCGGTAGGCCCCGCGCCCGCGGTCGGCGCCCGCGCCGAAGGGGAAGTCGATGCGCACGTGCACGCAGCCGTCGCCGAAGTGGCCGTAGGGCACGCCCTGCAGCCCGTGGCCGTCGAGCAGCGCCTCGAAGCCGCGCAGGTACTCGCCGAGCCGCTCCACCGGGACCGCAGCGTCCTCCCAGCCCGCGTGCGCCGGTCGGCCGTCGGAGGTCCGGTTGGCCAACCCCGCGCCGTCCTCCCGGATCCGCCAGATCGCCGCGGCGTGCGCGGGGTCGGTGACGACGAGGGAGTCCAGCGCGCCGGCGTCGGCGAGCACCCCCTGCGCCTTGGCCTGCACCTCGCCGACGGTGTCGCCGGTGAGCTCCACGATCAGCCACCCGTCGCCGCGCGGCAGCTCGGGGACGACGGCGGCGGGCACGTCGCGCAGCCGCTGCACGATCCGCTGGTCGAGCCCCTCCACCGCGGTGGGCTCGTGGGGGAGCAGGCCGGGGGTGGCATCGGCGGCGTCGGCCATGCTCGGGTAGCCCAGCACCACCAGCCCGCGGACGGGGGCGTCGGCGACCAGCCGGACGGTGGCCCCGAGGACGACGGCGAGGGTGCCCTCGCTGCCCACCAGCGCCCGGGCCACGTCGAAGCCGCGCTCGGGCAGCAGGTGCTCCAGCGAGTAGCCCGACACCTGGCGGCCGAAGGTGCCCAGCTCCGTGCGGACGGTCGCGAGGTGCCCGGCGACGAGCCGGTGGAGGTCCTCGAGCACCCCCGGCGCCGGCTCGGTGCCCGGGCCCAGCCGCAGGCGCGTGCCGGTGCCGGTGACGACGTCGAGGCCCACGACGTTGTCCGACGTCCGGCCGTAGCCCAGGGCCCGGGAGCCGCAGGCGTTGTTGCCGATCATCCCGCCGATCGTGCAGCGGTTGTGCGTGCTCGGGTCGGGGCCGAAGCGCAGCCCGTGCGGGCGGGCGGCGGTCTGCAGCGCGGCCTGCACGACGCCGGGGTCGACCGTCGCCGTCCGGGCCTCGGCGTCGATGCCGTGCACCCGGTTCAGGTGGCGGCTGGTGTCCAGCACGACGCCGGTGCCCACGGCGTTGCCCGCGATGGACGTCCCGGCGCCGCGGGCGGTCAGGGGTACGCCGAGCGAGCGGCACACGTCGAGCGCGGCCACGATCTCGTCGGGGTGGCGCGGCCGGACCACGGCCCGCGGGAGGACGCGGTACAGCGACGCGTCGGAGGAGTACAGGGCCCGGGCCAGCCCCGAGTCGTCGACGTCGCCGATCCCGGCGCGCCGCAGCTCGGCCACCACCGCCAGCCCGTCGTCGGTGCGCGTCGTCGTGTCCGCGGCCGGTGCGCTCATGGTGCCGAGTCTGGCTCCCCCTCCCCGGGCCGGCGCGCCCGGCCCCCGGGACGCCCGTGGCCGGGCACCACGCGGGTGCCCGGCCACGGTTCGAGATGCCGCGGGGTCAGGACGACGGCGGCTCGTCCTGGCCCGACTCCTCGGCCTCGTCGGCCTCCTCCTTGGTCCTGTGCACCGCGCCGTCGGCGTGCTCCGGCGGGCCGTAGACGGTGTAGAGGACCAGCGGGTTCTCCCCGGTGTTGAGGAAGTTGTGCTTCGTGCCCGCGGGCACGACCACCAGGTCGCCCTGGGCGACGTTCTTCTCGTTGCCCGAGATGACGGCCTTCCCGACGCCGCTGACGAACGTGAGGATCTGGTCGATGTCCTCGTGCGTCTCCTCGCCGATCTCACCACCCGGCGGGATGGTCATGATGACCAGCTGGGTGTTCTTCCCGGTCCAGAGGACCCGGCGGAAGTCGGGGCTCTTCTCCGCCTCGGTCGCGATCGTGTAGTGGATGACGGACGCCATGGACGGCGCTCCTCTCGTCTCGGGGACGGGTGGCTGCGGCCGGCCCTGCGCGGGCGCCGGCCGGTGACGGGCCTGCTCCTGCCCGGTCCGGGCCGGGAGTAGTCGTCCCGGCCCGGCGGTGTCGATCACGCTCTCGGAGGGTGGGCGTCGCCCCTTTCGTCGCCACCCAGACCTGGTGCGCCCCACCGCCCGGTCGGGGGACACCCGGACGGCGTAACGACGCCGGTCCGGGACGCCGCGTCACCGGGGGCACCGGTACCACTCGCCCTCCCGGGGGCTGAACTCCCAGCTCAGGGCGGTGTGCAGCGACGCACCGCACTTGTGGCGCCGGACACCGTTGATCTAGCTTCTCCGCCGGTACCACGCGGTACCAGGCTCCGCACCCGCGGCGCCGCGCGCTCCTCGGCGGGCGCGGCTCCACCGCCACCGCGCAGCGTCGCGGGGTGCCATCCGATGGGAGTTCGATGTACAGAGACCGACGAACGGCCGGGGGGCGGAGCCGCTTCGTCGGACCCGCCGTCCTGCTGGGTGCCGCGGTGGCCTCCGGCGGCTTCCTGTGGCTCATGGGCACGGTGTCCGACGGCGCCGACGAGGTCCGCGACGGTGCCGTCCGCATGGCCGCGGGGCAGACCGAGTTCGCCGACGGCTGGGACCGGCTGGCCGGCGGTGTCCAGGACCTCGACGCGGGCGCGGCCGAGCTCGGGGAGGGCGCCGACGCGTTCGTCGCCGGCGTGCGGGAGTACAGCGCCGGCGTCGGTCGGTTCGTCGACGGCGTCGGCCTCCTCGCCGACGGCTCCGACCAGCTGGCGGCCGGCTCCGGCCGTGCGGCCGCGGGTGCCGGCCGGCTGGCCGACGGCGCCTTCGACCTCGATGCCGGCCTCCGCGCGCTGACCAGCGGCTCCGCGACCGCCGCGGACGGCGCCGACGACCTGGTCGCCGGGCTCGGCGTGCTGGCCGACAGCACCTCGTCCGCGAGCCCCCTCCGGGAGGGCGCGGCGAAGCTGGCCGGCGGCGCACCGGCGCTGGCCGACGGCGCGGCGGACCTCAGCGACGGCCTCGGGGCGGCGCAGACCGGAGCCCAGGGCATCGCCGGCGCGCTGGCCACCGCCGAGGACGAGGCCGGTCAGGCGCTGACCGGCATCGTCGGCCCGGGTGGGCTGGGCAGCACGCTGCAGGCCGCCGGCGCCGGCGCCGGGCGGGTGCAGGAGCTCGGGGCCAAGCTGCAGGGCGGCACCCCGCTGTCCGTGGCCGAGCAGCAGGAGCTGCTCGGCCTGTTCTCGACGGCCCTGGGCAACGTCCAGGCCGCCGGTACCCAGCTGACCGCGGTCGGGACCGATGTGGGCACCGCCCAGGCCTACCTCGCCGGGGCCGGTGCCGGGGTCGGCGACCTGCGGGCCGGGCTGGACGAGCTCAAGGCGGGCGTCGACCAGCGCCTGCTCCCCGGGGTCACCGACCTCGCCGCCGGGGCGCCTGCCCTGCCGGCGGGCATCGACCAGCTGCACGCCGGGATCGGCCGGGCGGCCGCCGGGGCCTCGGCGCTCGCGGCCGGCACCGACCGCCTCGCCGCCGGCCTGGGTGCCGCCGCCGAGGGGTCGGGCGAGCTGCGCGCCGGCGCCGGGGAGCTCGCCGAGGGCACCGACGAGCTGGCCGCGGGCAGCGCCGCGCTCGACGACGGTGTCGGTCAGCTCACCGCGCGGAGCGGCGAGCTGACCGAGGGCGGCGCCCGCCTCGACGCCGGGGGCGCCGAGCTCACGGCCGGTGCGGACCGGCTGGCGGGCGGCACCGGTGACGTCGCCGACGGCGCCGGGGAGCTGGACGCGGGCCTGCTGCGGCTCAGCGCCGGCCAGGAGGAGCTGTCCGACGGCGCCGCCCGGCTCGACGACGGGGTCAGCGCCTTCGCGCCCGAGCGGCTCGCGCTGCCGGTGGCGATCGCCTTCGTCCTGGCCGCGCTGGTCATGGCGGCGGTCCGGATCCGCCGCTCCTCCCGGGCCTCCCACGCGGCGGCCTGACCCGCACCACCAGCCCGCGGCCCGCCTCCTGCCCGGAGGCGGGCCGCGGGTGCGGGGCCCGCCCGCCGCGGCGCCGGCCGGGCGGGCTCAGCGCCGCTCGAGCAGACCCACCACGACCGCCGTCGCGTCGTCCACGTCGTCCCCGAGGTGCCCGGCGTCGCCCCGCTCGACGCGGGCGAGCATCAGCTCGTTGATCCCGCCCACGGCGGCGAGCACCAGCTGCCGGTCGACCGGCCGCACCTCGCCGGGGTGCTGCCGCGCCAGCTCGCCGGCCACCTCGCCGATCAGGTCGACGTACCGGTCGATCACCTGCCGGCGCAGCGCGCGCGCCCGCGGACCGGCCGCCTGCACCTCGACGAGCGCGGCCCAGGCGATCGCGGGCTCGGTCGCGAGCGTGCGGAGGTAGCAGCCGATGCCCGCGCGCAGCCGGTCCCGCCACGGCAGGCCGGCTGCGCGGGCGTCCTCCTGCGCCTCACGGACCCGGTCCAGCACCTTGTCGTTGGCCCGGGTGTAGAGCTCGAGCAGGCAGTGCTCCTTGTCCCGGAAGTGGGCGTAGACGACCGTCTTGGACACCCGGCCCTCGCGGGCGATGTCGGAGATGGTGGTGGCGGGGTACCCCTTTCCCGCCATGCAGGTGGCCAGCGCCCGCAGGATCCGTCCGCGGCGGTGCCCGTCGTCCACGGCCGGGTCGTCGGCGGGGTCCACCAGCGCGTCCACCGGGCCGAGGCTAGCGGGCCCCGGTGGCCCGGTGAGGCAACTCACGGCCACCGGGGGAAGAGGGGCCCCGGTCGTGGTGTCCTCCTCAGGTGACCTCCGCCGACCGTGCCCGTCCGTCGGGCCGCGCCTACGCGATGTGGGCCGTGGGCCTCCTGGCGTACGCGGTCGCCGTCTTCCACCGCTCGTCCCTCGGCGTCGCCGCCGTCGAGGCGCAGGAACGCTTCTCGGCCGGGGCCTCGGCGGTGTCGCTGTTCCTCGTGCTGCAGCTGGCGGTCTACGCAGGGCTGCAGGTGCCGGTCGGCGTCGCGCTGGACCGCTTCGGGTCGCGGCGGATGATCCTCGCCGGCGCGGTCACCATGGCGGCCGGGCAGCTGGTGCTGTCGCTGGCGACCGACGTCCCCACCGCGGTCGTCGCCCGGGTGCTGGTCGGCGCGGGCGACGCGATGACGTTCATCAGCGTGCTCCGGGTCGTCTCCCTCTGGTTCCCCGGGTCGGCCGCGCCGCTGATCACCCAGCTCACCGGGATCCTCGGCCAGATCGGCTCGATCGTCGCGGCCTACCCGCTGGTCACCCTGCTGCAGACCACCTCCTGGACGGCGACCTTCCTGGGGGCCGCGGCCACCGGCGTCCTCGTCGCGCTGCTGGTGCTCCTGGCGCTGCGGGACGCGCCCGAGGGGAGCACCCGCGCGGCGGTGCCGGACCTGGCGCAGCTGCGCCGGGGGCTCGCCGACACCTGGGCCGAGCCCGGCACCCGCATCGGGCTCTACACGCACCTGGTCACGCAGTTCTCGGGCACGGTGTTCGCGCTCCTGTGGGGCTACCCCTTCCTGGTCGTCGGCCAGGGGCTGTCGCCGGGCACCGCGGCCGCCCTGCTCACCCTGCTCGTGCTGGTCGGCATGGGCGTGGGCCCGGCGCTGGGCCGGCTGTGCGCCCGGTGGCCGCTGCGCCGCTCCGTCCTGGTGTTCGGCATCCTGGCGGCGACGGCGTCCGCCTGGACCGTCGTGCTCCTGTGGCCCGGCCGCGCCCCGCTGCCGCTGCTCGTGCTGCTGGTCGTCGTCCTGGGCACCAACGGCCCCGGCTCGATGATCGGGTTCGACTACGCCCGCACCGAGAACCCGGTGGAGCGGCACGGCAGCGCGAGCGGCGTGGTCAACGTCGGCGGCTTCGTGGCCTCCCTGCTGACCATCCTGGCCGTCGGCGCGGTGCTGGACCTGCTGACCCCCGGCGCCTCCACCGCCTACGACCTGGACGCGTTCCGGGCCGCGTTCTCGGTCCAGTACCTGTTCTGGGCGATCGGGCTGGCCGGGGTGGTGCGGCACCGCAGGCAGCTCCGTGCGCGGCTGGCCCGCGACGGGGTGGTGCTGCAGCCGCTGCACGTCGCCGTCCGGCAGCGGCTGCGCGGGGGGCCCTCGGCCGGCTGACGGTCCGGCCGGTTGCCGCCCCGCGCCTGCGCGGGCACGATGCGGACCAGCGGACGAGCCGGTCAGGGGGTGCCCGTGGACGTCGTGGTGGGGCTGGACTCGGGCACCACGGCGACCAAGGCGGTCACCGCGGGCACCGACGGCCGCGTCCGCGACGTGGCCAGCGTCGCCTACCCGCTGCTGGTGCCCGCCCCCGGCCGCGCGGAGCTCGACGCCGGGCAGCTGGCCGCGGCCGCCGTCGAGGCGCTGGGCGAGGTCGCCGCACGGGCCCGCGACCGCGGGGACACCGTCGTCGCCGTCTCCCTCAGCGCGGCCATGCACGGCCTGGTGCCCATGGACGACGAGGGCCGCCCGCTGGGCCCGGTGGTGACCTGGGCCGACGACCGCGCCGCGCAGTGGGCCCAGGCACTGGTGGCCGACGGCCGGGCCGCCGACCTGCACGCCCGCACCGGCACCCCGGTGCACGCGATGTCGCCGCTGGTGAAGCTGTCCTGGGAGCGGGCGGAGGACCCCGCGCGGGTGGCCGGCGTGCCCCGCTGGGGCGGCGTCAAGGAGCTGGTGGTGGCCGCCCTCTGCGGCGGCCGGCACGTGCTCGACCGGTCCTGCGCGTCGGCCACCGGCCTCTACGACATCCGCGGCGGGCGCTGGGACGAGGAGGCGATGAGCATCGCCGGCGTCCGCCCCCGCCAGCTGGGCGAGGTGCTGCCGACGACCGCTCTGCTGCCCGGCCTGCGTCCCGAGGTGGCCGCCGGCACGGGCCTGCCGGAAGGGCTGCCCGTGGTGGTCGGCGCCTCCGACGGGGTGCTCGCCAACCTGGGCGTCGGCGCGGTGCGCTCGGACGTCGCCGCCGTGTCGCTGGGCACCAGCGGGGCGATGCGCATCGTCGTCCCCCGGCCGACGGTGGACCCGGGCCGGCGGCTCTTCTGCTACGCGCTCACCGACGACGCCTGGGTGGTGGGCGGCGCGATCAACAACGGCGGATCGGTGGTGCGGTGGGCCGCGGAGGCCTTCGCGGCGGGGCCCGGTGACGCCGAGGGCCCGGTGGGGGAGGACGCCGACGACCTCGACGCCCGGCTGCTGGAGGAGGCCGCGGCGGTGCCGGTCGGCAGCTCCGGCCTGCTGTGCCTGCCCTACCTGCTCGGCGAGCGGGCGCCGTGGTGGCGCTCGGGGATGCGGGGGGCCTACCTCGGGCTGCGCCGCGAGCACCGCCGCCCGCACCTCGTCCGCGCCGCCGTCGAGGGGGTCTGCCAGCAGCTGGCGCTGGTGCGCGACGCCTTCGCCGCCACCGACGTGCCGGTGCGCGAGGTCCGGGCCACCGGCGGCGCGGTCGCCTCGCCGCTGTGGATCGAGACGCTGGCCGCCGCCCTGGACCTGCCGGTGCGGGTCGCCGACTCGCCCGAGGGCACCGGCCTGGGCGCCTGCCTGCTGGGCTGGCACGCCCTCGGCGCGCTGCCCGACCTGACAGCCGCCACCGCGCTGGTCGCCGTCCGCGAGCCGGTGCTGCCCGACCCGGGTGCGGTGGCGGTGTACCGGCAGCTGCGCCCGCTCGTCGACCGGTCCACCACGGCCCTGGTCGACGTCCTCACCACGCTCGACGCACTGGACGACGTACCGACCCGATCCACCTGAGCCCGTGGAGGAGCCATGCCCGAGGTCGAACCGGCGCTGAGCGCCGGCCCGCTGCTGCTGATCGCCGCGGTCGCGGTGGGGGTCCTGCTCTTCCTCATCATGAAGCTCAAGCTGCACGCCTTCGTCGCGCTGATCCTGGTCAGCCTGCTGGTGGCGCTGGCCGCGCAGGTGCCGATCGGCGACGTCGTGGACACCATGACGTCCGGCTTCGGGTCCACCCTCGCCGCCGTCGCGCTGCTGGTCGGCCTGGGCGCCATGCTGGGGCGGCTGTTCGAGCACAGCGGCGGGGCGCAGGTCCTGGCCGACAGCCTCATCCGGCGCTTCGGGGAGGAACGCGCGCCGCTGGCGCTCGGCGTCGCCGCGCTGCTCTTCGGGTTCCCGATCTTCTTCGACGCCGGGCTCGTCGTCTTCCTGCCGATCGTGTTCACCGTCGCCCGCCGGCTGGGCGGGTCGCTGCTGACCTACGGCCTGCCGGTGGCGGGCGCGTTCGCCGTCATGCACGCGTTCGTCCCGCCGCACCCCGGGCCGGTGGCCGCGGCGGAGCTGGTCGGCGCCGACATCGGGCTGACGCTGGTCTTCGGGCTGATCATCGGCATCCCGACCTGGTTCCTCGGCGGCTACCTGTTCGGCCTGTGGGCCGGTCGCCGGTACGACATCGCGGTGCCGGACATCCTGTCCGACCAGCGGACCGCCGACGACGCCCCCGACCCCTCGGTCGAGGGCAGCTCGCCGGGGATCGCCACCGCCGCCGGCGCCCGGGCGGGCACCGCGACCCGGCCGGCGCCGCCGCGCTTCGGCACGGTCGTCGGCATCCTGCTCCTGCCGCTGGTGCTGATCTTCCTCAACACGGGGCTGTCCACCCTGGCCACCGAGGGGGTGCTGGACGAGGAGTCGCTCGTGGTGGAGTGGGGGCAGCTCCTCGGCGCCACGCCCGTCGCCCTGCTGATCACCGTGCTCGTGGCGATGTGGGTGCTGGGCCGCCGCCGCGGCGAGAGCGGCGCGGAGGTCGAGTCCATCGTCAACAGCGCCCTCGGGCCGGTCTGCGCGATCATCCTGATCACCGGCGCCGGTGGCATGTTCGGCGGGGTGCTGCGGGCCAGCGGCATCGGCGCGGCGCTGGCCGACGTCCTGGGCGACATCGGGCTGCCGGTGATCGTCGCGGCCTTCGTCATCTCCACGTTGCTGCGGGTGGCGCAGGGATCGGCCACCGTGGCCCTGACCACCGCGGCCGGGCTGATCGCGCCCGTGGTGGAGGCCACCGACGGGCTGAGCTCGATCGACCTGGCGCTCATCGTCATCGCCATCGCCTCCGGGGCCACCGTGCTGTCGCACGTCAACGACTCCGGCTTCTGGCTGGTCAGCCGGTTCTTCGGGATGGACGAGAAGACGACGCTGAAGACCTGGACGGTGATGGAGACCCTGCTGGGCACGATCGGGTTCGTGCTCGCGCTGGTGCTGAGCCTCTTCCTCTGACGACGGCGGCGGGCGCGCGATAGTGGGGCATGGCGCTCCTCCCACGTGCCGCGGCCGCCGGTCTCGGCGCGCTCGCCGCCGTCGCCGTCCGTGACCTGCTGCAGCGGGAGCACACGCTGCTGCGCAACTACCCGGTGGTCGGGCACGCCCGTTACCTGATCGAGGCGATCGGCCCCGAGCTGCGCCAGTACCTGGTCGCCGGCAACAACGAGGAGCGGCCCTTCACCCGCGACCAGCGGCGCTGGGTCTACGCCTCGAGCAAGCGGGAGAACAACTACTTCGGCTTCGGCACCGACAACGACCTGGAGTTCACCGCCGGCTACCCGGTGATCAACCACCGCACCTTCGGGCCGGCGGTGCCGGCGACCGACGTGCACGCGGGGCAGGACGTCGACCTGCCGTGCGCCAAGGTGCTCGGCGCCGCCCGCGGGCGGACCGCGGCCTTCCGGCCGCCGTCGGTGGTCAACATCAGCGCGATGAGCTTCGGCTCGCTCTCGGCGCAGGCGGTGGAGGCGCTCAACCGCGGGGCGGCGCTGGCCGGCTGCCTGCACAACACGGGGGAGGGCGGCATCTCCCGCCACCACCGCCACGGCGGCGACCTGGTCTTCCAGATCGGCACCGCGTACTTCGGCTGCCGCGACGAGCACGGCCGCTTCGACCTCGACCGGCTGAAGGACCTCGTCGCCGGGGCACCGGTGCGCGCGCTGGAGGTCAAGCTGAGCCAGGGGGCGAAGCCGGGCCTCGGCGGCGTGCTGCCCGCCGCCAAGGTGTCGGCGGAGATCGCCGCGGCACGCGGCGTGCCCGAGGGGGTGGACTGCATCAGCCCCTCGCGGCACGCCGAGTTCTCCGACGTCGACAGCCTGCTGGACTGGGTGGAGCTCCTGGCCGCCGAGACCGGCCTGCCGGTGGGCATCAAGTCCGCGGTCGGTGACATGACGTTCTGGGAGGAGCTCACCGGGCTCATGGCGAGCACCGGCCGCGGCGTCGACTTCGTGACGGTCGACGGCGGCGAGGGCGGCACCGGTGCGGCGCCGCTGATCTTCACCGACTCGGTCTCGCTGCCCTTCCAGCTGGGCTTCGCCCGCGTGCACGCGCTGTTCGCCCGCGCCGGGCTGGCCGACGACGTGGTCTTCGTCGGCGCGGGGAAGCTGGGGCTCCCGGACAACGCCGTCGTCGCCTTCGCCCTGGGCTGCGACATGGTCAACGTCGGCCGGGAGGCGATGCTGGCCATCGGCTGCATCCAGGCGCAGAAGTGCCACACCGACACCTGCCCGACCGGGGTGGCGACGCAGAACGCCTGGCTCACCCGCGGCCTGGACCCGGCCCTGAAGTCGGTGCGCGCGGCCAACTACATCGGCACGCTGCGCCGCGACCTGCTCAAGGTGGCCGAGGCGTGCGGCGTGGCGCACCCCGGGCTGATCGACACCGCGTCGGTGGAGGTGCTGACCGGGCGCACGACGTCCTCGCCGCTGCACGACGTCTACGGCTACGAGCCGGGGTGGGGCCTGCCCTCGGCCGCGGACCGCGCCGCGATCACCGCGCTGATGACCGGCGCGGCCCCCGAGGGCGGCAGCGCCCCGCCGTCGCCCGACGCCACCGGCTGAGGGGGCACAGGAAGCCCTGCCTGCGTCCGGGCCGCGGACGCGGGTCGGGCTCCCCGTGCCCGGACGTGTCAGGCGCCGCTGCCGCGGAGCAGGTCCGCGAAGGACGTCGCCGGGTCGGCGAACGGGTCGGCCGGGGCCGCGGGCGGGCGGCCGGCCACCAGGTCGGCGAGCTCGCCGGCCGCCCGGCGCACCCGGCTGGTGAGCGCCGCGCTGCCCTGCCCGCCGCCGGCCCAGTCCTCCGACGCCGCGAAGACCGCGGTCGGGGCGACGGTGGCCCGGAGGTAGGCGAACAGCGGCCGCATGGCGTGCTCGAGCGCCAACGAGTGCCGCGCGGTGCCGGCGGTGGCACCGAGCAGCACCGGCTTCCCGGTCAGCGCGTCCTTCTCGACGACGTCGAAGAAGGTCTTGAACAGCCCGCTGTAGGACGCCGAGAAGATCGGCGTGACGGCGATCAGCCCGTCCGCGCCGACGACGGTGTCCACCGCGCCGCGCAGCGCCTGGTTGGCGAAGCCGGTGGTCAGGTTGTCGGCGAGGTCGCGGGCGTGCTGCCGCAGCTCGACCACCTCGACGGTGGCCGAGATGCCGCGCTCGCGCAGCGCCTCGACCGCCGCCGAGGTGAGCCGGTCGGCCAGCAGCCGGGTCGACGACGGCGTCGACAGCCCGGCGCTGACCACCGCGAGGGTGCGGGTGCTCATCGGACCTCCACCTCGTCGCGCACCTGGCCGGTCACGTCGTCGGCCGGGGCGTGCACGGTGGCGTCGGTCTTCCCGCCCGCCGCGGCGACGCGGGCGGCGTGGGTGGGCGCGTCGGGCACGTGGGCGGGCTTCAGCGCGGCGAACTCCCGGCGCAGCACCGGCACGACCTCCTCGCCGAGGATGTCCAGCTGCTCGAGGACGGTCTTCAGCGGCAGGCCGGCGTGGTCGATGAGGAACAGCTGCCGCTGGTAGTCGCCGACGTAGTCGCGGAAGCCCAGCGTCCGCTCGATCACCTGCTGCGGGCTGCCGACGGTCAGCGGGGTCTCCCGGCTGAAGTCCTCCAGGGAGGGACCGTGGCCGTAGACCGGCGCGTTGTCGAAGTACGGCCGGAACTCGGCGACGGCGTCCTGGCTGTTCCTCCGCATGAACACCTGCCCGCCGAGGCCGACGATCGCCTGGTCGGCGGCGCCGTGGCCGTAGTGCTCGTACCGGCGGCGGTAGAACTCCACCATCCGCTGGGTGTGCTCCTTGGGCCAGAAGATGTGGTTGTGGAAGAAGCCGTCGCCGTAGTAGGCGGCCTGCTCGGCGATCTGCGGGGAGCGGATCGAGCCGTGCCAGACGAAGGGCGGCACGCCGTCCAGCGGGCGGGGCGTCGAGGTGAAGCCCTGCAGCGGGGTGCGGAACCGGCCGGACCAGTCGACGACGTCCTCGGTCCACAGGCGGCGCAGCAGTGCGTAGTTCTCCACGGCCAGCTCGATGCCGTTCCGGATGTCCTGCCCGAACCACGGGTAGACCGGGCCGGTGTTGCCGCGGCCCATCATCAGGTCGACGCGGCCCTCGGCGAGGTGCTGCAGCATCGCGTAGTCCTCGGCGATCTTCACCGGGTCGTTGGTGGTGATCAGCGTCGTCGAGGTCGACAGCTGGAGCGTCGTGGTCCGCGCCGCGATCCAGGCCAGCGTGGTGGTGGGCGAGGAGGAGAAGAACGGCGGGTTGTGGTGCTCGCCCAGCGCGAAGACGTCCAGCCCCACCTCCTCGGCCTTCTGCGCGATCGCCAGCACGGCCTTGAGCCGCTCGGCCTCGGTGGGGGTCCGGCCGGTGGTGGGGTCGGTGGTGATGTCGCTGACGGTGAAGACGCCGAACTGCATCTCGAGCTCCAAACTGGTTGAGAGTGCAATCATCTCAGCCGGGTCAACGCGTGGACGCCCGTGGCTATGCCCGCTCGCCCGGACGGGGGTGCAGGGGCGGGGGCGCAGCGGTCCGTGACCGGCCCGGCACGCGCTGCCGTGGCACCCCCGCAGCTGCCCCGACACGGGTCACGGAGCCGTCACGGTGAGGCGCGCGTCCGGGAGCGCTCTGGGAGATTCGCTCCACCTACTTCCCAGGGGGGCCATCCGGATGCTCCGGCGTGTCGAGTTCGTCGCCAACCGTGTCCAGGACGAGGAGGTGCCGCCGGACGGGGCCGCCGCCCCCACTCCGCGGCCGTCCGGCGGCCTGGAGGTGCTGCTGGGCCACGGGCCGTCGTTCCGCGGATCGGTGCGCGGCTACGACCGGGTGCAGGTCGACAACTACGTCGCCTGGGCCGAGAACGAGCTGGCCGCCGCCCAGCGCGAGCGGGAGCACCTGCTCGACCGCGTGGTCGCCTGCGGCACCGAGCTGGAGATCTCCCGCCGGCTCCTGGCCGAGCAGCCGGCCGGCCGCGAGCGCCCGGCGGTGAGTGCCCGGGTCGCGGAGGTGCTGCGACTGGCCGAGGACCAGGCCGCCCAGGTGCTGGATGCCGCCGAGGCCGAGGCCGCGCAGCTGCGCGCCGACGCGCGCCTGGAGGCCGACGCCCGGCTGCGCAAGGCGCACGAGATCAAGGAGCTGGCGATCGACGTCGCCGACCAGCTGCGGGTCAACGCGCAGCGGGACCGCGCCGAGGGCGCCGCCGCGCTCGAGCAGGCGCAGGCAGAGGCGGCGGAGCTGCTGCGCTCCGCCGCGGCCGAGCGGGACCGGCTGGCCGCCGAGGCCGCGGCGGAGCGGGACCGGCTGGCCGCCGAGGCCGCCGCCGAGCGGGACCGGGCCGCGGACCAGGCGCAGAGCGAGCGGGTTGCCGCCGACGATGCCGCCTGCGCCCACCTGGCCACCGTCCGGGCGGAGGTCGAGGACCTGTGCCGGCAGCGCGACCAGGCCCGGGAGTCGCTGCGCTGCCTCACCGACCGGATCGGCGCGGCGCTCCAGGCCGTCGGCGTCCCGCCGGCCGAGGAGCTGGCGCTGCTGGGCAGCCGCCCGGAGCCCGTCGGCTGACGGCGTGGCGCAGGCGCCGGTGACGTGCGCGGCCACCGGTGATGAGAGGCTGACCGGGTCGGTGGACGCGCCGGGGGGCGGGAACGAGGAGGTCAGCGATGAGCGAGGTCCGTGAGGTCGTTCGGGTCGAGGGCGGCATCGTCGTGGGTCACGACGGCTCCAAGTGCGCGCAGGAGGCGCTCCAGTGGGCCGGCCGGCTCGCCCGCCGCGCCGATGTGGAGCTGCACGTGGTGCGCGCCTGGTCGATGACCTCCGCGCCGCAGCCGGCCAGCTGGGAGCCCGGCTACGTGCCGCCGCTGGCCGACTGGGAGCAGGCCGTGCGCGACGAGCTCGCCGCCCACGTGGCCGCGGCCGGGCTGGACCCCGCCTGCCGGGTCACCACGCACGTCGTCCACCGCGCCCCCGTGGCCGGCATGCTCGCCGCCGCGGAGCAGGCCAGCATGCTCGTCGTCGGGGCGCGCGGGCGCGGCGGCTTCGCCGGCCTGCTGCTGGGCTCCGTGAGCGACCAGCTGGTGCACCACGCCCCCTGCCCGGTCACCGTCGTGCGCACCGGCGCCCGGGGGCGGGACTTCACCGCCGAGGAGGCGGGCGCCGTCGTCGGGGAGTGACGTCCGCAGGGTGCGCGGGCGGTCGGGCAGGCCGCCCGCGCGCCCCGCGGAGCGAGCCGGCCCAGGGCGGGCCGGGTCGGACGTCGACGTGCGGCCCATCGGGTACCCAGAGGCCGCCGGCTCCCCGATCCGGCGCCTCCCGGGACCGGGCGGACCGGCTGCTGCCCGCGCGCCGGCTCAGCCCGGTGCCGGTGTGCCGTAGACCGCCGCCAGCCAGATGCCGAGCAGGACCTCGACCACGTCCTGCTCGGCGACGGCGGGCCCGTCCCCGCTGAAGGTCGCGTACAGCACCCGCTCGTTCATCGAGGTGAGGGCGACCGCGAGGTCGCGCGCGGCGGCGCCGGGCGGTGCGGCGCCGCGCGACCGCTCGGCGTCGATGGCGGCGGCCGACCGCTGCACCCAGCGCTCGACGACCGACGACCAGAGCTCACGCACCTCGTCGCTGGTGGAGCGGGCCTGCGCCCAGGCGACCGTGAGCGCCCGGTGCGCGCGGAAGGTCTCGTAGTACGCACCGATCGCCCGCGCCCAGCCGTCCCGGGCACTGGTCGCCGGGGTGTCGAACACCTGGCGCATCGCCGTGTCGGCCTCGGCGACCACCCGGTCGAGCAGGGCGAGCAGGACGGCGTCCTTCGAGGAGAAGTAGAAGTAGAACGTCGGCCGGGAGATGCCGGCGCCGCGCGCGAGGTCGTCCACCGAGATGGCGGCCAGCGGCCGGTCGGCGAGCAGCCGCTCGGCCGTGGCGAGGATCGCCAGCTCGCGGTCGTCCCCGGAGGGCCGCGGCGCCCGCCGGCCGCGACCGGCGACGGGCGGATCGGTCGCGGCAGTCGGCACGGGACGGAGGATAGCCGCGGCAGCCCCTGTGTCGACACCGTGTTGACGCGCTCGACACGGCGTCGATAGCGTCGGGGCCAGCCCGCGGCCGCCCGGCCGGCGGCGCGGACCGGGGAGTGCGAGATGACCACCGAGCACCTGGACGTCCTGATCGTCGGCGCCGGCCTCTCCGGCATCGGCGCCGCCTGCCACCTGGAGCGCGACCGGCCCGGCACGAGCTACGCCCTGCTCGAGTCGCGGGCCGCGCTCGGCGGGACCTGGGACCTGTTCCGCTACCCGGGCATCCGCTCGGACTCGGACATGTTCACCCTCGGCTACTCCTTCCGCCCGTGGCAGGAGCCCGAGTCGATCGCCGACGGCCCCGCCATCCGCCGGTACCTCGAGGAGACGGCCCGGGAGCACGGCGTCACCGAGCGGATCCGCTACCACCACCGCGTCGTGCGGGCGGAGTGGTCCAGCGCGGAGGCCCGCTGGACGGTCACCGCGGAGCGGAGCGACACCGGCGGGACGGTGACCCTCAGCTGCTCCTGGCTGCAGGTCTGCTCGGGTTACTACCGCTACGACCAGGGCTTCCGCCCGGAGTTCCCGGGGGAGGAGCGCTTCGGCGGGCAGCTGGTCCACCCGCAGCACTGGCCCGAGGACCTCGACCTGACCGGCAAGCGGGTCGTCGTCATCGGCAGCGGGGCCACCGCGGTGACCCTGGTCCCCAACCTGGCCGAGCAGGCCGCGCACGTGACCATGCTGCAGCGCACCCCCAGCTACGTGATGTCGCTGCCCGGCCGCGACGCGCTGGCGCAGAAGCTCCGTGCCCGGCTGCCGGAGCGGACGGCCTACTCGGTGGTGCGGTGGAAGAACGTGCTCACCAGCACCGCCCTGTACCAGCTCAGCCGGCGGCGCCCGGCGCTGGTGCGCTCCCTGCTGCGCCGCCTGACGCAGAAGCAGCTGCCGGGCTTCGACGTCGACACGCACTTCAACCCGCCCTACGACCCGTGGGACCAGCGGC
The DNA here is from genome assembly GCF_021698995.1 of Blastococcus sp. KM273129. Taxonomy (NCBI): domain Bacteria; kingdom Bacillati; phylum Actinomycetota; class Actinomycetes; order Geodermatophilales; family Geodermatophilaceae; genus Blastococcus; species Blastococcus sp. KM273129. The sequence continues at coordinate 35,586 of NZ_SSXB01000032.1, forward strand.
TGTGCCTGGTGCCCGACGGCGACCTGTTCCGCGCGCTGCGCCGGGGCACCGCGTCGATCGTCACCGACCGGATCGCCAGCTTCACCGAGGACGGGATCGAGCTGGCCTCGGGGGAGCGGCTCCCCGCCGACGTCGTCGTCACCGCCACCGGGCTGAACCTGCTGCCGGTCGGCGGGATGCGGATCGTCGTCGACGGGGAGCCGGTCGAGCTGCCCGAGCGGGTCTCCTACAAGGGGATGATGCTCTCCGGCGTACCCAACTTCGCCATGGTGATCGGCTACACCAACGCCTCGTGGACGCTCAAGGCCGACCTGGTCAACCGCTACGTCTGCCGCCTGCTGGACCACCTGGACGCGCACGGCTACGCGTCGGCGACCCCGGTCGCCCCGCCCGAGGGTGGCGGCGCGCCGTTCCTGGACCTCGCCGCCGGCTACGTGCGGCGTGGCCTCGCCGGCCTGCCGCAGCAGGGGCGGCGCGCGCCCTGGCGGCTGCACCAGAACTACCTGCGGGACGTCGCCATGATGCGGCGCGGGCCCCTGGAGGACGAGGGCATGACCTTCCAGCCGCGCGTGCCGGCCGCCGCCGGCCAGGTCGTGGCCTGATGGGCCCCTACGCGTTCGCCGGCGGGACGGCGGTCGTCACCGGGGCGGCCAGCGGGATCGGCGAGGCGCTGGCCGCGCAGCTGGCCGGCCGCGGCAGCCACCTGGTGCTGCTGGACCGGGACGCCGGCCGGCTGGCGGCGGTGGCCGACCGGATCCGCGCCGGGCACCCTGATCTCCGGGTCGCGACGCACGTGGTCGACCTCGCCGACGACGAGGCGACCGCCCGGGTGGCCGGGACCCTCGTCGCCGAGCACCCGGAGACCACGCTGCTGGTCAACAACGCCGGCGTCGCGCTGGGCGGGCGCTTCGACCAGGTGGGCCTGGACGACGTCGAGTGGGTGCTCGCGGTCAACCTGCGCGCCGTCGTCCGCCTCACCCACGCCCTGCTGCCGGTGCTGAAGGCGCACCCCGGCGCGCACGTGGTGAACGTGTCCAGCGTCTTCGGCATCTTCGCCCCCGCCGGGCAGGTCGCCTACGCGACGAGCAAGTTCGCCGTCCGGGGGTTCAGCGAGGCCCTCCGCCACGAGCTGGCCGACGACGGCATCGGCGTCACGGTGGTCCACCCCGGCGGGATCCGCACCCGGATCGCCGAGAGCGCCCGGACCGGCGCGGGGGTGTCGCCGGCCGAGTACGAGGAGGGGCGCAGGCAGTTCAGCAAGCTGCTGCGCATCCCGCCGGAGGTCGCCGCCGCGCGGATCGTCGCGGCGGTCGAGCGGCGCCGGCCGCGGCTGCTCATCGGCTGGACCGCGAAGGTCCCCGACGCGCTCGTCCGGCTGCTGCCCGGCAGCTACTGGCGGCTGATGGCCCGGCGGGCGGCGCCGGCGCGCTGAGACCCGAGAAGCGGTTGCCGCGCCCGGTAGAACGGGAGCCGTGACCCACCCCGCGCACCGGATCGTCGAGCTGGCGCCCGACGACGACCTCTTCCCCTCCTGGTGCCAGGTGTGGGCCGCCGCGGGCCGCGACGCCCGGCCCGACGACCCGCCCCGCCCGGCGCAGGAGCACCTCGCGCTCGGCCGCGAGCTCCTGGCCCCGGGCGGCTCCCGGGACGGCACCCACCGGGCGGTCCTGGTGGACGGCGCCGTCGCCGGGGCGCTGCGGCTGGTCCTCCCGCTCAAGGACAACCCGTCGCTGGCCGTGGTCGACCTGGCGGTGCACCCGGCCGCCCGGCGCCGCGGGCTGGGCAGCGCGCTGCTGGCCGAGGCCCGCGCGCTCGCCGCCGCGCTCGGCCGCACCCTGCTCGTCGGCGAGGTGGACGAACCGGGCCCCGGGGCGCCGGGCCGGGCCTTCGCGGAGCGGCACGGCTGGAGCTGCGACCTGGTGGAGACCCGCCGGGAGCTGGCGCTGCCGGTCGACGAGGACCGCCTGGCCGCGCTGGAGGACGCGGCCGCCGCGGCCGGCGCCGGGTACGAGCTGGTCACCTGGCGGGACCGCACCCCCGAGCCGCTGCTTTCCGACCGGGCCCTGCTGGAGCGGCGCATGACCACCGACGCGCCGCACGGCGACCTGCCGGTGGGGGAGGAGGAGTGGGACGGCGACCGGATCCGCGAGCACGAGGGGACCCACCTCGCCCGCGGCCGGACGGTGCTCAGCGCCGGGGCGGTGGCCGGCGGGCGCCTGGTCGGCTTCACCGACCTGCAGATCCCGCTCGCCCAGCCGGTGCTCGCCCACCAGGGCGGCACGCTGGTGCTGAGGGAGCACCGGGGCCACCGGCTCGGTGCCCGGATGAAGGCCGCCGTGCTGCGGGAGCTGGCCGCCGGCTTCCCCGAGGTGCGCCGGGTCAGCACCTACAACGCCGAGGACAACACCCCGATGGTGGCGGTGAACGAGCAGCTCGGCTTCCGCCCGGCCGGCGTCCTCTCCTCCTGGTCGGCGCGGCTCTGAGCCGGGCGGCCCCGGTACCCGGGGTCCGGTGCGGTTGACTGCCGGGGTGGACCGTCCCATCCCCGCGGAGTTCGTCAGCGCCCACACCCGGCCGGTGCGCCCGGACCTGGTGCCCGAGGTCGAGCTCCTCGTCGCGGCCGACGTCGTCGCCCTCTGGGAGGCGATGGAGAGCGAGCACGGGCGCGCGTCCACCGACCCACCGTTCTGGGCCGCGGCTTGGCCGGGCGGGCAGGCGCTGGCGCGGTACGTGCTCGACCACCCGGGGCTGGTGGCCGGGCGCACCGTCCTGGACCTGGGCGCCGGTAGCGGGCTGGTCGCCGTCGCCGCCGTCCTGGCGGGGGCGGGCGCGGTGCTCGCCAGCGACGTCGACCCGTACGCGCTCACCGCGATCACCGTCAACGCCGCCCGGAACGGCGCGACCGGCATCACCCCGGTCGGCGACGTGCTCGGCGGGGAGCCGCCGGACGTCGGCGTCGTCCTGGCCGGTGACGTCTGCTACGACCGGGAGATGACCGACCGGGTGCTGCCGTTCCTGACGGCGGCGCGGGCGCGCGGCGCCGAGGTGCTCGTCGGCGACCCCGGCCGGGTGTACCTGCCCGAGGACCGGCTGGAGCCGCTCGCCACCTACGACGTCCCCGACACCGAACCCGCGCCGACCGCGCCCGTGCCGGTCCGCCGGACCACCGTCTGGCGGCTGCCGTGAGCTGCGCCTCACGAACCGGCGACGGCCGGGGGATTGTCACGACTGCATAACGGTGGTTACCGTGGCTGCGCCCGGACGGTCGTCCGCTCCCCACCGGGGAGGGCCGCCGGGCGCCGCCGAGCCGCCCTCCGGGGTGGGCCGGGGACCCACCGCAGCACTG